>JAKSQD010000099.1 GCA_024404315.1 Oscillospiraceae bacterium | reverse complement strand
CGGTTATGAGAGCATGAAGGCTGATCTGGAAGCTCGTCTGGCTGCGGTTCTGTAAGACATCCTTTCATTTTCGGGCTGCAAGGTTGCGCCTAACGGCGCTTTCTTGGATGCGGCTCCTAAAAACCTGCCACTGGCAGCTTTTTACCCACTTCGTGGGTCGGAGCCTACAGCCCGGCGTTGAGGATTACAAGAAGAACATGTTCGCCTGGTTTGTAGTGATTTGCTTCGCAAATTTTCTTCCACTCGTCCTACTCAAAAGCCACTGGCTTTTTCGCTATACGGACTCACTGCTGGGCAAGCCCGGTTATGAGAGCATGAAGGCTGATCTGGAAGCTCGTCTGGCTGCGGTTCTGTAATTCTTTCTCAAAAAAATAGCATAGTTTGATTTTGCTCCTCTGATTCAGGAAACTGGGTCAGAGGAGTTTTTTCGGGCTGCAAAAACTCTCCCAATATCTACTTCCCAAAGCTCGTCTTTTTTTGTCCATTCTGATAAATTGTATTTCTCTCCTTGCAAAGAAAATTTGCCGGTAGTATACTACTTTTGTTTTTGATTATCGCAAAGGAGAATCCCCAATGAACGATAAAATCCCGAAAAAAGAAAATAAAATGGGCACGCAGGCTGTCAACCAGCTGCTCATCACCATGGCCATTCCCATGATGATTTCCATGCTGGTGCAGGCCTGCTACAACATCGTAGACAGCATTTATGTTTCCCGTGTGAGCGAAGCCGCTCTCACCGCTGTTTCCGCCGCCTTCCCCATCCAGACCATCATGGTTGCGGTGTGCAGCGGCACCGGCGTGGGCATGAACGCCATGCTCTCCCGCTCGCTGGGCGAAAAGAAATTCAAGGAAGCCGACCGAGCCGCCAACAACGGTATTTTCCTCGCCCTTTGCAGCTATCTGGTGTTTGTGGTCGTTGGCCTGCTGGTCTCTACCCCCTTCTACATGAGCCAGTACCCCAACAGCCCCACCATCACCCAGGATGGCATCCTCTACCTGACCATTGTCTGCTGCTTTAGCATCGGTTTTTTCCTCCAAATGACCTTTGAGCGCATGATGCAGGGAACCGGCCACACCTTCTACACCATGATTACCCAAATGAGCGGCGCAATCATCAACATTATTTTGGATCCCATGTTCATCTTTGGCATTGGCCCTTTCCCCAAGCTGGGAACCGCTGGCGCTGCCGTAGCCACCTGCATCGGCCAGTGCTCCGCCGGACTGTTCGCCATGTATATGAACCACCGCTTCAATACGGAAATCCATGTCCGGCTCCGTGACGTGTTCCATCCCTCTTGGAGTGTGATTCAGCGCATCTATTACGTTGGCATTCCCTCCACCATCATGGGCTCCATCGGCTCTGTGATGTATTACGGCATGAACCGCATCCTCACCGGTTTCAGCGACACCGCCAGCGCAGTGTTTGGCGTGTACTTCAAGCTTCAGTCCTTCTTCTTCATGCCCGTGTTTGGCATGAATAACGCCATTGTCCCCATTATGGCCTACAACTACGGCGCTCAGAAGCGCAGCCGCATGATTCAATGCCTGAAAAGCGGCATTCTTTACGCCCTGTGCATCATGTGCGTCGGCACAGCCACCTTTGAGCTGATTCCCAACGTCCTGTTGAGCTTCTTCCAAGCCAGTGACAACATGCTGGAAATCGGCTGTCCCGCCCTGCGCATCATCGGCGTACATTTCCCCGTGGCCGCTGTCTGCATCGTTCTGGGCACTACCTTCCAGGCGCTGGGTAAGGCCACTTATTCCGCCTGTGTCTCTCTGGGTCGTCAGCTGGTGGTTCTGCTGCCCGCCGCTTATGTGCTCTCCCGTGTGGGCGGCCTGCATGTGATTTGGTGGGCCTTCCCCATTGCTGAGATCATGAGCTTGATTCTCACCAGCTTTTTCTTCACTTACATCTACCGCACCATCATTCTCAAGGTGAAGGATCAGCTCTAAAACCCATTGGTCAACCAGCAGCACACTTTCCACATCAACAAAGAGAAAATGCGCTTTGTCAGGTACAAGCACCAGACAAAGCGCACTCTTTTTTTACAGCTGCCTGTTCATCCGCTCCGAGCGTCCTCAAACCACAAACGTCTGACTCAGCTCATCTCTTGGCGCAACGGCAACGTTGACCCGTTCGAGCAAATTGGCCTGCTTGAGAGCGTCCGCTACCACGGCGTATGCCAGCTCAGGGGTATTATTTTCCTTGCTCAAATGGGCTAAAACAAAGGATTTTGTCTTATTCTGAGCTAAATAGACGGCAAATTCCGCCGCCGCCTCATTGCAGAGGTGGCCCATCACCCCCAAAATCCGCTCCTGCAAGAGATAGGGATAGGGGCCGGTTCTCAGCATGGGAATATCGTGGTTTGCTTCCAGCAAAACCAAATCTGCATCGGCCATGATTTCCCGGATATAGTCGTTGATTTCCCCCAAGTCGGTGGCGATGGCAACAGAGCGCTCTCCGTCGGAGAGCAGATAGCCCACGCTGTCCGACGCATCGTGCGGCGTGGGAAAGGCGGTGACGGTCAGTTCCCCCAGCTCAAAGTAGGAGGAGGAGGGAATCATCATCAGGTGAGCGGCGGCCACAGGACACTTTTGCGCCACAATCTGGCAGGTTCCCGCCGTGGCATAGATTGGAATCTCACGGCGCTTGAGCAGAACATTCAGGCCGGCCACATGGTCGGTATGCTCGTGGGTGATGAGAATCCCGGTTAAGTCCTCCGGTTGCAGGCCGCAGGCTTTCAGCCGTTGGGTAATCTTCCGGCAGGAAACCCCAGCGTCCACCAGCAGGGCGGTGGCTCCGCTTTGAATCAGAACGCAATTTCCGCTGGATCCGCTGGCCAGTGTACGAAGAATCATAAAGTACCTTCTTTTTTACACGAAAACAGAGCGGAACCAAATCGGAACCGCTCTGAAAGAGTCTTTTTTCAGGGGAAGTACGAAGTTTTAAGGCAATACCGCATAATAGGGATGTGCGGTGTTGCCTTAGCCCACGGCGGGATCCATGCGGCTGTCCTCGTCGGGGAAGGCCACAATTGCAATCTCTGCGCCCACGCCACGGAGCTTGCGCACCAGCTCGTCATAGCCACGCTCGATATAATGGATGCTGCCAATTTCGGTGATTCCCTTTGCAGCGAGACCGGCGATGACCATAGCAGCGCCTGCACGCAGGTCGCAGGCCTGGAGGGGAGCGCCATTGAGCTGGCCGACACCCTCGATGACGGCAATTTTACCATCCACCTGAATGTTGGCACCCAAGCGTTTGAACTCTTCCACATAGCGGAAGCGGTTTTCCCAAATGCCCTCGTTAATCATGCTGGTGCCATTGGCAAGGCACAGGCAGGCTGCAATCTGAGGCTGCATATCAGTGGGGAAGCCGGGATAAGGCATGGTCTTGATGTTGGTGCGCTTGAGCGGACGCTTGCGGATGACACGGATGTTTTCGCCCTCTTCTCGGATTTCCACGCCCATTTCCACCAGCTTGGAGGTGATGCAGTCCAGATGCTTGGGAATGACGTTCTTGATGAGGACATTGCCGCCGGTGGCAGTCACGCAGGCCATATAAGTGCCCGCCTCAATCTGGTCAGGGATAATGGAATAATTGCCGCCGTGGAGCCGCTCCACGCCACGAATTTTGATGACATCGGTACCAGCGCCCATGATGTTTGCGCCCATGGTGTTCAGGAAGTTGGCCAGGTCAACAATATGAGGTTCTTTTGCGGCGTTTTCAATGACGGTCATGCCCTTGGCCAGCACAGCGGCCATCATGATATTCATGGTTGCGCCCACGCTCACCTGATCCATATAGATATTGGTGCCAGACAGACCGTTTTTCGGTGCTTCCGCATAGACATAGCCGCCCAGGACATCGGTTTTCGCTCCCAGCAGCTGGAAGCCCTTGATGTGCAAATCAATGGGGCGAACACCCAGGTTACAGCCGCCGGGCATGGCGACCTGTGCTTGACCAAAACGACCGAGCAGAGAACCGATGAGGTAATAAGAAGCCCGCATCTTGCGGCAGAGGTCATCGGGAACACTGAAATTGCGGATATGACGGCAGTCAATCTCCACAGTGGTGCGGTTAAGCATACGGACGTTAGCGCCCAAGGCGGAGAGAATCTCCAAACTCAGGGTAACATCACTAATCTGAGGGACATTCTCAATGCGGCACACACCGTCTACCAGCAAAGCGGCAGGGAGAATGGCCACTGCTGCATTTTTTGCACCGCTGATTTCAATCTCGCCAAAGAGCGGCTTGCCGCCACGGATGACATATTTATTCAAGGTTGGCACCTTCTTCGATTATATTTATAAAGCCCAAATGGCTAAGTAGCACGGGAGAAACCGCATTTTTTCAAACCTTTCATCTGAAAAAGGGTTCTATCACCGTGAAAGTTCATCATGTATCACAGGCACAGTACCTATTTTACAGCGTTAGTATACCACGGAATCCATATAAAATCAAAGAAATTTTCATAAAAACGCAAACAATTTATGACCTATGAAGCATATCACTCCCGTTCATTTTGCTGAAAATTTCCTCGGCGCAAACGGCCTGGAACTGCATAGACTATCAGGAACACACTTTCCAAAATCGAAAGGACGGTTTTCATGCAGACATGGACCATCAGTCCACAGCTTGTCATGCTGTGCTGGAAAAAAGACGAGATGATAGGGGACTCACCCGAGCAGGCGGCACGCAAGCTCTTGATTCTGGTCTGTGAGGGCTGTTTGGAGGCAGGCTGGCTGCCTGAACGAATGACAGAGCTGGAAATCTGGGCGGAGCCGGATGGTTTGGTGGCGATTGTCTCTCTTTGCCGCCGGGAAAAGGAATGGTTCCGTTTTTCCTCTCTGCCGAAGGGCTTACAGGCACTGACCGCCCTCCCCTGTCCCCCAGCAGAGGGGCTGGTGAACTACGAGGGGAACTGGTTTCTCTGCGGAACGGAGGAGCAATCCCGGGTATTATCGGAATTTGGAGCCGTTTTGAACGACCTGGAGGCCGCCGAAACAGAGGGCCTGGGGGAGCGGGTTGTGGATGGTGCGGCCTTGGAACGGCTTTGGAGGGCGATGAAAAAAGAGGGTCTTCCCCCCTCCATGCGCTAAAGCGATTACAGGGCTCACGACAAACGCATGAGTAACAAAACTATGAATAAGCGGAGTTTTATGGTACAC
>JAKSQD010000098.1 GCA_024404315.1 Oscillospiraceae bacterium | reverse complement strand
GAAATGAAAGAATGAGTGTTACTTTTCTGCTTCGGCGGCCTCTTCCGCTTCCGCTTTTTTAGATTGCTTGGTGGCTTTTCTCCAACCAATCAGGACTTTGATGCCTTCTTTCAGGACATGGAACGCAATGATAATCAGGTCGCCAAATTTATAAGCCAGGTTGACTCGAATCCAGACCTTTGCAACCTCCTCCTGAAAATCCACCCACGCCCCTACGGAGCGGTCACGGATGGTGAAATTGTGCTCCAGCAGCTCCCAAACTGCTCCGCCGGTGGAATGGATGATGCCGTACTGCATGGCGGCTCCGGCGGCATCGTGACGCCCCGGAATGGTGTAATGGAGGGTCAGCTCGTCGATGATGAGCCGGTGAATGGTATCGCCCAAAATGGCAAACAGCTCAGGGATGGCATCCAAAATCACGCCCAATTCACCACCGCTGCCGCCGGAGAAATAATCCTCCGCTTGACCGGCGTATTTCTTGGTGTTTTTCAGCACCTTTTTGAGTGCGCTTTCCTTTGGCTTCTCCTCTTTGGGGGCGGCTGGTTTTTTCTTTGGCTTTTTCTTCTTTTTTGCTTTTTGAGGCTTCTTTTTCTTTTCCTTCTTGGGTCTTGGGAAAACGGTGTAGTAAATCAGGCCGAGCCGGATTTGAACACGGACACCTTCTTCTCCGTATTCCACCCGTCCTCCCAACTTCATGTTCCACAGCAGCACCAGAAGAATCAGAATGACAATCAGTACAATGGTTCCGGTGTTCATTTCTTCTCTCCTCCCTGCTTTTCTTCGCCGCTCTCCGGGAGACTGGGCAAATCCTCCAACGAGGAAAGGCCAAAGGTCTTGAGGAAGAGCTTGGTGGTCTGGAACAGGGTCGGCCTTCCGGGTACGGACAGCTTACCGCACTCTTCAATGAGTCCCCGTTCCAGCAATGTATTGACGGAATAGGCGGAGGAAACCCCTCTCACCTGTTCAATATATCCTCTGGTAGTGGGTTGAAAATAAGCGATGATACTCAGCACCTCCAGCAGCGCCGGGGAGAGCTGTGGGGGCTTTCTGGTTTCCAGCGCACGGCGGATGGCATCGGCGTGCTCCGGCGCAGAGGTCAGCTGATAGGAACGTTCCAGTTTGACCAGGCGGATTCCCCGTTGCTCGTAGCGGTAAAAGTCCCCCAGGCGAGCCGCCGCCTGATCGACCTCCTGTTCACTGCACCCAATGGCCATTGCAATGCGGCTGCACTCCAATGGCTCTCCCGCTGTGAATAGAATGCCCTCCAGAGTTGATTCTATGACTTTATTTTCCATTTTTGTCCTTTTTGTCGCAATTCAATGTGTAAAGCGTTTTTGCTATACATATTAGAAATCATTTCTATATGTAAAGTGTTATTCCTTTTCAACGTCGTCAATTTCTTTCTCGCCGCTCACACTGGTAACGGTACACGCTCCGCCGCTTCCTGCAAGATGAATGCGGTGGTTTTTGCATAGCTCCAGAACCGCAAGGAAGGTTGCCACAATCTCCGAGCGGCTTTTCGCCGAGAGAATCAGCTTTTGGAGGTGCGTGATGCCGTTCCTGACCAAGCCTGCCAGCACCTCTTTGGCTTTTTCTCCAACCGGATAAGGCTCCCGGCCAACAATGCCCTCAAAGGCCTGCTCCGGCTGCGGGGGGGTGTGACCGCCTCGCTGAATCAGGTTGGTCATTGCCTGCAACAGATCTTGAGCGGAGTGGGTGTAATGGTAAGTTTTATCCGGTGTGATGGGAAGCTGCCCACGCACCAGAGCGTCACACCCGATCTGATACCGTGTCTGCATGGAGGGAAGAATGGCTCGGATTTTGGTGTAATTCTCGCTGCATTTGCGCTCTTCGAGAGCCGCCACCAATTCCTCCATTTCGCTGATGGTTTCTTCATCGTTGATGGAAAGCAGCATCCGAGTTTTGATATACACCAGCTGAGAGGCCATGGTCACAAATTCGCTGGCAACGTCCAAATCCAATTCCTTCCGCCGCTGCATCCATTCCATGTATTGTTCCAGAATGAGGGAGATTTGGATATCCTGAATCTCCATTTTATTTTTACTCAGCAGCGCCAGAATCAAATCCAGCGGCCCGTCAAAGTTTTCCATTTCAGAGCGATGCCGCACTACGTTCTCCAAATGATAAACCGGAACTTCTATTGACATGATTGTTGTTTCCTCATAGGTAGACTGGCAAGCCAACTACGGCACTGAACAGGCGCAGCACAGCCATGCGAGCGGCAGAGAGAGGGGCATCTAAGATTCCCATCCACACCAGCGCAAAGAGAGCAAGAGACACATACCGCTCATAGCGGAGAATGTTGAGATAAATCTGGTTGGGCAGCAGAGAAAAGAGGACTTTGGAACCATCCAAGGGCGGAATTGGAATGAGATTAAAAACGGCCAGTCCCACACTGAGCATCGCAGTATAAAACAAGAAGGTGAACGCTCCGTCCAGCACTTCAAACAGCAAATCGGACTGCGGCGGCGTGACCCTATACAGCAGACTGGCCAGCGCCAGCGCAACAAACGCAATGACAAAGTTAGCAACAGGCCCCGCTAAGGCGGTCAGCGCCATGTCCCGCTTTGGATTTTTGAAGTGATTCATATTGACAGGAACGGGTTTGGCCCAGCCAAATCCCGCCGTAATCATCAGCAGCAAACCAAGCGGGTCGATATGATGGAGGGGATGAAGGGAAAGCCGTCCCATCCGCTTGGCGGTCTGGTCTCCCAGAGCCAAGGCAGCGTAACCATGACTGATTTCATGGAGCACGATGCAGAGCAAAGCCGCAGCTGCACGCATGAGGTAATAAATCAGATTGGATAAATCAAAACTATTCAGAAAAGTCTCAACGGTTCCCATAGGAACACCTCCGACAAAACAAACGCTGCTTTTTATTATATCGGAAGCGCCTCAAAAAAACAAGTATGGATTGAACAATTTAATGAAATAAGAGCAAAAGTCCACTCTTGACGGTCAGGTAAGGAAGGGATATAATTTTCTGCATCAAAAAAGAGAGGAAAAACTTGTATGATGACCCCTTCCCTACTTACTTATTTAATTGTTTGCCCCATGGTCTTTCTGGCTGGCTTTGTAGATGCGATTGGCGGCGGCGGCGGATTGATTTCTCTGCCCGCTTATTTAATGGCAGGACTTCCGCCCCATATGGCAGTCGGCACCAATAAGCTCTCCTCTGCCACCGGAACACTGGTTTCTACGGTGCGATTTTGTCTCAATGGCCATGCAGATTACGCTTTGGCTCTTCCCGGCATCGCCGCCGCTTTGATTGGCGCACAGATTGGCTCCCGCATTGCCCTGATTGTCAGTGACAGTGTGTTTCAAATTGTGCTGCTGGTGCTGCTGCCGGTTATCGCTCTGTACGTTCTCTTGAAAAAGGATTTGGAGCCCGATCCCAACGCCCAAATTGCCAGAAGCAAGCAGCTTGCAATTGTCATTGTGTCAACCCTGGTCATTGGTCTGTATGACGGATTTTATGGACCCGGAACGGGAACCTTTTTGATTTTGGTGTATACTTCCCTGGCAAAGATGGATGTGCTGACAGCGGCGGGCAATACCAAACTGGCCAATTTGACCTCTAACATCTCTTCTGTGGTGGTGTTTCTGATGAACGGCGTGGTGCTGATTCCCCTGGGGCTGACAGCGTCGCTGTTCAGCATTGCCGGACACTACGTCGGTTCGGGCATGGCCATGAAAAACGGCGCAAGGTTTGTGCGCATGGTGATTTTGACGGTGATTGGTCTGCTGTTTCTCAAGGTCATCACGGATGCGTTATTCTGATTTTGTTTTCCACAGTATATGCAAGCAGCGTGAAAAGCGCACCTTTTTGTCTTTTTTGTCTTTTATGTTCACACGCTGACGTAAGCGTCCGATGAAAAAACTGGAAAGGCTCATCTCTGTATAGAAATCCATGGTTGGATCATACTATCTTTGTCACCTCCCACGAGGGACAAAACAAACAGAAAGAGAGATGGATACTATGTCCAGCAATAACAGCAACAAGCTCAACGTTCCCGAGGCACGTCAGGCCATGGATCAGTTCAAGATGGAAGCAGCCAACGAGGTGGGTGTCAACCTGAAAAACGGCTACAACGGCGACCTGACTTCTCGTCAGGCAGGTTCCATCGGCGGCCAGATGGTCAAGAAGATGATCGAAGCCTACGAAAACGGCATGAAGTAATCAGAACTTGTTCTGACCCTTACAGCTGGGAAACCGCTGTACAGAGAGGCCTTCGGGTCTCTCTTTTTTTGTTTTTCAATGTGGCTTTCAGCCGACAAAAAAACTTTGTTTTTGACCAAATTCCCAGATAACCATCCAAACTGCGTTTTTTGACACAAAAAACAAATCTTTTCCAAGGATATCCTTTTTCTTTTGCTCGTTAGAGGCTTTGATTATTCTAAATTTTGTTTAGGAAAATAGCATTTAAGGGTGGACTTCCCGAAACGAAGATGATACAATATAAATCACAATCATATGATGAGGCGTTTCAGCAAGAAGTTCTTTGGATTGGGAACGTACAATGTGGATGGTTTCTTTTTTGCAATAAGCACTCAAAAAATTTTAAAAAGCATCCCAATCAAGGCATCAATTGCGTTATTGCACGCATTTGATTGATATTTTCGGAAAAGGAGGCAGGATTTTACCTAACAAAAGCAGTGGTCTGATGTTCCACTGCAACATTCAAATGAAAGGAGTAATTAAGTTGAAAAATAGCAAAAATCAGCTCGCATCTATGTGGTATCATTTCAAAAAGCCCATCGCATTGCTGCTGGCACTGTTTTTGGCCGTAAGCAATGCGGTCACACCGGCTTTTGCCGAAGATTCCAATTTGGAAACCGTGATTGTTACCGCTAAATACGGCCAAACAGAAGCCCGCAAAATGCTTCAAATGATTAACGATTTCCGCACCGGAAATGACGCATGGTGCAGAAATATGGACAACGAAATAGTGCCTATCACCGGACTGGAACCGCTTGTTTACGATTACACGCTGGAGCAATATGCCATGCAGAGAGCCATGGAAATTGCGATCTATTGGGGACACCAGCGTCCAGATGGCACTATGTGCGAAAGCATTAGTGTCAGTCGGCAACTCCACGGCGAGAACATTGCGGGAGGACAAACCTCTGCTGAAAAAGCCTTTGTGGCCTGGCAGGAGACG
>JAKSQD010000097.1 GCA_024404315.1 Oscillospiraceae bacterium | reverse complement strand
CCGCACAATCGTCGAATGTGCGCCTTGCTTGTCCTTTCACTCCCAAATTTGCCGTGAAACCCTTGCAATACGTCAGTATGCCTGCGGTTTTCCCAACAAATTTGGAAGCAAAATTACTGCGCAATCCGCACATCCCTATTATGCGGTATTGCCTTAAACGCTCATCTTGCGGTAAGCGGAGGGCGTGTAGTGATACTTCTTTTTAAAGGTGCGGTTGAAGTAAGAAATGTTCTGGAAGCCGTTGTCCAAAGCGACCTGCATAATAGAGTGGTTGGTCTCCCGGAGGTCGATGGCGGCCAGAGCCAGACGGTACTCAATGAGATACTCAATGCAGGTGGAGCCAATGACGGCCTTAAAGACGTTCATAAAGTGAACTTCGGAGAAACCGCAGATTTCCGCCAGCTTTGCGATGGTGATGGTCTCAGCATAATGTGCCTGCATGTAGGCCAGCGCACGCTTGAGCTTATCTTCATGGGGGTGGCGGTTGCGAATCATGGGCGGAACATCGGTATGCTCGCTCATTTGCCAAATCAGGCGAATGAAGTTCAAAATTTCGCTCTTGAAGCGCAGCTCACGGTAAGAGAGTGCCGGGGCATTGCAATCCCACAGCGCCTGGAAGGAGCGAAGCATTTCGTCATATAGGGGGTCGCTGGGGTGCACCACGGGAGGCAGAGCGAGCTTTCCTTCCCGGATGGGGACAATAAAACGCTGCGTGCAGGAATCATCCATCCCCAAACCGGCCAAATTCAGGTGGCAAACAATGGAACGGGTTTCTGCCTCTTCGGAGTCGAGCTGATGAGCGGAATGCAGTGTGTCAGGGGCGATGAGCAGCAAATCGCCTTCCTTTGCTTCCACCAGATGAGAACCGATAGAGTAACGCAGAGAGCCGCTTGTGACCAATGTAAATTCTATTTCTTCGTGCCAGTGGGTAGGAAGATCTTGGAAATTGAGAGGGACGGAACAAGGATAGAATCCTACTGGGAAATCAGGAGTGCCATGGTGGGCATTTTCCCTCAAATAGCTCTGTAAACTGGTTTTCATGACAAATTCCTCATACTGTCTGTTGAATCACAAAAAGGGGGGAGCGAATCATAAATAAAAAACGCTCATATAATAATATTATTATATCATTTGTGTTGGAATGTGAAAAGTTAAAAAATTCACAAAAAAGGCACACTATTCTATTTAAAATATTTACACAATACACAAAAAATAAGGAGATATTTGGAAAAGTGTCGCTTTCAATCTGATATGGGGGGGGGTAACTCATTGCTATAGATGCAATAACATACAAAAATTCGACAATTCTGTATTAAAAACGTGCCAAAAGGTCAGCAACGAATTGATTTGCACTTCTGGGGCTGCGGCTGGGGTGACGGACATCCCATTTCACGGCCTCTGCCTTGACCAGCTCGTGATCCAGCAAAACGCCCTTGGCTGCGGCCAGCTCCTCCGCCATCTGGATAAACTGCATCTTATTCAGCTCGGAGAACAGAATGCGGATGCCAAACCGTTCTGCCAGAGAGGTTTTATCCTGAATGGTTTCGTTTGCGTCGATTTCGTCGCCGTTGCGGTCGGAGAAATTCTGCTGCACCAGGTGGCGGCGGTTGGAGGTGCAATAGACGGCCACGTTTGCCGGGCGAGGCTCCAAGCCACCCTCCAAAATGGTTTTGAGAGAGGAAAAGGTTTTGTCGGCCTTGTCAAAGGAGAGGTCGTCAATGAAGATGATGAACTTCTGGGGGCGGCCATCCAGCTTGCGGACAAGCTGAGGAATTTCGGTCAAGTCCTCTTTCTGCACCTCAATCAGGCGGAGTCCCTCGAATTCCTCCATGCCGAGCATTGATTTGACGGTGGCGCTCTTGCCGGTACCGGAAGCGCCGTAGAGCAGCACGTTGTTGACGGCGGATTTGCCGGTCATCAGGGCACGGGTATTCTCAATGACCTGGTTGCGCTGACGCTGATAGCCCCACATCTCTTCGGAGTGGAGGAAATCGGGGCAGGGGACGGGATGCAGTCCACCGTCCTGCCAAACAAACGCTTTGTAGCGGGCAAACCAGCCGGAGCCGTTGGCCTCGTAAAACTTCACCATGTCGTCATAGGGAAAGCTGCCGCCGCATTCCCACTCAGGGAGGGCAAAGACAGCCTCTCGGCTCTGTTCCGGGACGATGTGGGCAATCTGCTCCTTGAGCTGGGCGCAGGAGAGGGCGGCCACGCTGTCCAGAATGGCCAGGTCATGGCGGGCCGCCTGCTCCATCACCTTGGAGATGTGCTTGCGGGCTGCGGCGTTGGCAAAGGGAGACTCGTCATAACGGATGTGGTTGGAGATGCAGTCCGCCATGCTGTCGTAGCCCTCTTCCGCCAGGGCGTAGAACACATTGGCGTATAGGTCGATGAGCCAGGTAGAAGCGCCGTTCAACGGGTTGCTTTCGATCTCCTCCAGCAGTTTTTTCAGGGTTTCAAGGGGCTTGCAGGACAGCAGGTTCCGGTATACGGTCAGACCGCAGAGCTGTTTGTGCAGATTTTGTTCCATGGTATGTGTTTCTCCTTGTCAAAGGGTCAAAAATCGAGATAAACTTTGATGGTCTGGCTGACGCTGTTGCCCTCGGTGCCATCCTCTGAGAGAGGCGTGGAGCAGATGGTCAATGTGTGGTGGCCGCTGTTGCTCCAGCGGTTGGTCACGTCCCATTTGGTGGATTTGCCGGGAGCCACTGCTTTGCTGGTGAACAACGCTTCACCGTCGCTGTCGGTCAGGGTAAATACAAAAGATACCGTGTTTGTTTTGTCGTTGTAAAGGGTCAGATTGGGGTGCTCTGCGTCGAAGTGTTGGTCAATGAACCCGGGATAGGAGACCAGCTCCGGCTCTGTGGGCGGCTCCGGTTCGGGGAGCGCTTCCGGTTCCAGGACAGAAACGCTGTCCAGTGAGCTGGAAGACACCGCAGAGGAAACGTCTTGCTGGGATTGTTCCGCCTCCGAGGAGGAAACGGGAGCACCTCCGCAGGCACAGAACGCCGCTGACATCAGCAAAGCGAGCAATAGGATTGTCCAGTGTTTGAATTTCGTCATCATACGCACCTCCTGTGCCACAGTTCCAATTATAGTCTATGAAATGATACTTTTCAACAATAGCTATGAAGAAAAGTCCAGACAAAGGAAACAAAAAACAGTGGCATCTTTCTTCTATAGCATGGCACAATGCAAAAAAATCATACAGAAAACGAAAGCACACCGAAAAATGTCCCGGAAACAGCCGTGAGACTGAATCCGAGACGGTGAGGGGTTATTTCAAACGAGGGCTTATTTTTTGGCCTTGGAATCCACCACGTCCTTCAGCAGAGCCTCAAACTCAGCGTAGGACATAGCGCCCAGGTCTTCGCCAGAGCGGTGACGGATGGAAATGGTCTGGTTTTCCATGTCCTTGTCGCCGACAATAATCATATAGGGGATCTTCTCGGTCTGAGCGTTGCGGATCTTGTAGCGCAGGGTGTTGGAGCTTGCGTCAACCTCAACACGGAACTTGCTCTTCTTGAGCTTTGCGGCGACCTCATAAGCGTAGTCGGCGGCACGGTCGGTGATGGGCAGAATACGAACCTGCTCGGGAGCCATCCAGGTGGGCAGAGCGCCGGCGTAGGTCTCAATCAGATAAGCCAGCGTGCGCTCATAGCAGCCCAGAGAAGTACGATGGATGATATAGGGCAGCTTCTTTTCGCCGTCCTTGTCGGTGTAGTACATGCCGAACTTTTCCGCCAGCAGCATATCAATCTGGATGGTGACGAGGGTATCCTCCTTGCCGTAGACATTCTTGTACTGAATGTCCAGCTTGGGGCCATAGAAAGCGGCCTCGTCAATGCCGATGTCATATTTTACCCCCAGCTTGTCGAGGATTTCGCCCATGACACGCTGTGCCTCGTTCCACTGCTCGGCGGTACCCTCATACTTGTTGTTGGGGTTGGCGGGATCCCACTGAGAGAAGCGGAAGGTGCACTGATCCAGCAGACCAACGGTGTCGAGGCAGTACTTTGCCAGCCACAGACAGTCAGCGAACTCCTGCTCCAACTGGTCGGGGCGCAGCACCAGATGACCCTCGGAGATGGTGAACTGGCGGACACGGATCAGGCCGTGCATCTCGCCGGAATCCTCGTTGCGGAACAGCGTGGAGGTCTCGCCCAGGCGCATGGGCAGGTCACGGTAAGAGCGGGCACGGTTCAGATAGACCTGATACTGGAAGGGGCAGGTCATGGGACGCAGAGCGAAGCATTCCTTGGTCTCGTCGTAGGGGTCGCCGAGAATGAACATACCGTCCAGATAATGATCCCAGTGACCGGAAATGCGGTACAGGTCACGCTTTGCCATCAGGGGGGTTTTGGTCAGCAGATAGCCGTGCTCCTGCTCCACATCCTCCACCCAGCGCTGAAGCAGCTGAATGACACGGGCACCCTTGGGAAGCAGAATGGGCAGACCCTGGCCGATGCAATCAACGGTGTTGAAATATTCCAGGTCACGGCCCAGCTTGTTGTGGTCACGCTTCTTGGCCTCTTCCTTTTCCTTGAGGAAAGCGTCCAGCTCGTCCTTCTTGGGGAAAGCAATGCCATAGATACGCTGGAGCATCTTGTTGTGCTCGTTGCCACGCCAGTAAGCGCCGGTGCAGGAGAGCAGCTTGATGGCGTTGCCCTTGATGCGGCCGGTGGAATCCAGGTGGGGGCCGGCGCAGAGGTCGGTGAAATCGCCCTGCTTGTAGAAGGAGATGGGAGCGTCCTCGGGCAGATCGTTGATGAGCTCCACCTTGTAAGGCTCCTCCTTCATCAGCTCCAGAGCCTCGGCACGGGGCAGCTCAAAGCGCTCCAGCTTGATTTTCTCCTTGCAAATCTTCTTCATTTCCTTCTCGATGTTCTCCAAAACGTCGGGAGTGAAGGAGATGGGAGAATCCATATCATAGTAGAAGCCCTCGTCGATGGCAGGGCCAATGGCCAGCTTCACGTCAGGATAGAGACGCTTCACGGCCTGTGCGAGAACATGGGAGCAGGTGTGCCAATAGGTTTTGCGGTACTGCTCGTTCTCAAAGGAAAATTCATTGCTCATGGTTTAACCTCCATAAAACCTTGACCGAGGCGTGAGAGCCTCCGTCCGCTTTGTTGACGGCTCCCGGACGGGGAGCCATGTTCATGGGGCAGGTACAAAAAGAACCCACCCCTGACAATGGTTTCAGGGATGGGATAAAATCAGTTTTATTCCACGGTTCCACCCTGCTTGCCGCCGGACAAACTGCCGCACGACCGCTCGTGTTCGCTGTAACGGGCTCACCCGACCGATTTAGTAGGCACAAAAGGCGGTTCATCGGCGGCTCGGAGGTGGTTTATGCCCGTGGACACATGGAAGGGCTTTCAGCAGGTTGCTCTCCCTCTCTGGGATGGGTCGGGACGGGTTTTGTCCTCGTCAATGCCTTGTTAGGGTGTAGTTTAGCACGAGGAAAAGGGGTTGTCAAGGCAAACATTTTG
>JAKSQD010000096.1 GCA_024404315.1 Oscillospiraceae bacterium | reverse complement strand
AAAAGACCCTATGAGATATGACGGCATATAGACGTACATCTCACAGGGTCAAATGGTTTTTCAGTTATGAAACAGTTATGAAGCAGTTGTGAAAATTGAAAAAATTTACTCTATTTTTTGAAAAATGGTTTGCTCTGTGACATGCTGATTATTCCCATTCCACCGTTGCTGGGGGTTTGGAAGTAATATCGTAAACCACACGGTTGACGTGATCCACCTCGTTGGTGATGCGGTTGGAGACATCGGCCAGGATATCATAGGGGATGCGTGCCCAGTCAGCGGTCATAAAGTCGTCCGTAGTGACGGCACGGATGACCACCAGATTGTCATAGGTTCTGTGATCGCCCATCACGCCCACGGAGTTGACACCAGGGAGGACGCAGAAGAACTGAGACAGGTTCTTTTCATAGCCGTTCTTTGCCATCTCGTCCCGAAGCACCCAGTCGGCTTCCTGGAGCACCTTGATTTTTTCAGCGGTAATCTCACCGATGATACGGACACCCAAGCCGGGGCCGGGGAAGGGTTGACGCCAGACCAGCTCATGAGGAATGCCCAGCTTTTCGCCCACGGCACGAACCTCATCCTTGAACAGGTCGGCCAGCGGCTCAATCGTGCCCAGGAACTGAATATCCTCGGGCATAGCGGTCATATTGTGGTGGGTCTTGATAACGGAGGTGCTGGCCTTGCCATTGGTTTTGCCCTTGCCGGACTCAATACGGTCGGGGTAGATGGTACCCTGGGCAAAGAAGCCATCCTCTGCCTGATTGCGGATCTCGTCCCAGAACACCTTATAGAACTCCACGCCAATGATTTTGCGCTTCTGCTCGGGGTCAGTAACGCCCTTGAGCTTGGAAAGGAAGTGCTCGCCGCAGTTGACCCGAATGAAGTTCATATCAAACATGGTGGTGAAGGTCTGTTCCACAAAATCGCCCTCATCCTTTCGCATGAGGCCGTGATCCACGAAGACGCAGGTCAGCTGCTTGCCCACCGCACGGGACAGCAGACCAGCCGCAACAGAGCTATCCACGCCGCCGGAGAGACCCAGGATGACCTTTTTGTCACCGATGCGCTCTCTCAGTTCGGCAACAGTGCTTTCAATGAAGCTATCCATCTTCCAGTCGCCGGAGCAATGGCAGACCTCATACAGGAAGTTGCGGAGCATTTCCTTGCCCCACTGTGTATGAGTAACTTCGGGGTGGAACTGAACGCCGTAGAATCCACGCTCCTCGTCAGCAATGGCGACATTGGGGCAGTTATTGGAATGCGCCACGAGCTGGAAGCCCTCGGGCACCTTGGCCATATAGTCGCCGTGGCTCATCCAGGAGATGCCGCTTTCCGGCATACCCTTGAAGAGCTTACAAGAGATATCATAGAAGGTTTCGGTTTTGCCGTACTCACGGGCGGAATCATCCTGAGCAGGCGTGACCAAGCCGCCCAAGGTGTGGGCGATGAGCTGGCAGCCGTAACAGATGCCCAAAACCGGCACGCCCAGCTGGAAAATAGCGGGGTCATAGTGGGGGGAATCGTCTTCATAGACACTGCCGGGGCCACCAGTGAAAATGATACCGATGGGATGAAGCGCCTTCAACTCCTCAAGCGGGGTGGTGTAGGGCTTGACCTCGCAGTAAACATTGCACTCGCGGACACGACGGGCGATCAACTGGTTATACTGGCCGCCAAAATCCAGAACAATGACAAGTTCATGTGCCATAGGGAGTTCCTTCCTTCCGAAGATATTTGAGTAAAGGGAGCAATTTCTCTGTAGTAAATGGCGCATCGCCGGGGAATCCATCTTTTTTCCCTTTTTCCCGCATAATGGTGGGTCGGATGCGTTTTTTTGGAAACATGCTCGCAAAAATCGGAAAAGGGAGGGCCGCAGGCAATCAAGTCCGAACGGCACCGCCCAAATGTTATGATTTATGATACACCATTTTGCTGGAAGTTGTCAACCACCTTCCTACAAAAGAGCACGGTAATTGAGTGAGTGGAATTTCGAGGAGATTTTTGAGGGATAAAATAGTCAAAACAACTGAGGCTTAAAAATATCTTGCGTTTTTTTGATGACATATCTCGTCATTTATCCTTTATATGCAAAAGATATTACTCACAATCAAGCTATTTGTCGCTTGTTCAATTTGTTGCTCGTTCAATTCCCGTGGTGGTCATTTGCAATAGAAGCGGATGACCACTTTGTCTACACTCTGGCCATCGTTTCCAAAGAAGCAGTGGTTTTTTCTGTCTCTTTTTCCGCATAGGGACAAACTTTCACGGAATATGTTGTCTTATTCCACCAAAAGGAGGCCGCTTTATGCTCTCGTTTCTCACACTTCTCCTTCTGCAAAGCCCGTTCCTGACCCTCCGCCTGGGAAGCAGCTCGTTTCCCAAGCCGCTCTCGGCTGCGGAGGAGCAAGCCTACGTCGAACGAGCCGCTGCCGGAGAGGAGGCCGCCCGCTCTGCTCTGATTGAGCACAACCTCCGGCTGGTGGCTCACATCGCCAAGAAATACTATAACCAGTCCGGTGACACGGACGACCTGATTTCCATCGGCACCATCGGTCTCATCAAAGCGGTCAATACTTTTCAGCCGGGGAAAAATATCAAGCTGGCAACCTATGCCGCAAGGTGTATTGAAAACGAAATTCTCATGCACCTGCGGCGCATCCGCAAACAGGCCGGGGAGGTTTCCCTCAATGACGCTTTGGAACAGGAGGAAGAGGGAACCTCTCTCTCCCTGATGGATGTGCTCAAGGTAGAGGACACCATGCTGGAGGATTTGGCCAGCCGAGACGACTGCGCTAAGGTGCGGAATGCTGTTTTTCAGCATTTGAAGGGTCGGGAACAGCTGGTCATCCTGCGGCGCTACGGCTTGGACGGAAGGCCGCCTCAAACCCAGCGAGAAGTGGCCGAATCCTGTGGAATTAGTCGAAGTTATGTTTCCCGCATCGAAAAAAAAGCCTTAGAAAAGCTCTCCAACTATTTGGAGCTTTGACACTCCTACGGAAAAAGAATCCTTCCTTTTTGCTTTTTTTCTTTGGATAACCATTTACCCGCATGGAAAAATATGCTATACTCTTCTCAAATCGGCCCAATATGGGCGAAGGTAAAGGTGAGAAAAACATGGATCAAAACAGACCTAGAGGACGAGAGAAAAATGTAACCGGGCAAACCGGCTCCGTCCAGAAACGAGGCAGCGGCCTGGGAACCGGCCCTGTCGGCGGCGGCGGCCGGGGAAAGCCCTCCTCCGGCGGCGGAAATGGCGGCGGTCAGCGCAGCGGCGGCGGACGTGGCCCCATGCCCTTGCTGCTGGTGATTTTGGCAATGCTGTTTGGCGGCGGTGGACTGGGCGCAGGTCTGCTGGGCGGCGGCGGCACGACCGCTTCTTCCGGCTATCAGACCCCTTCCACCGGCTTCGGCAGTGGCTATTCCAGCGGATATTCCAGCAGCGCCGGAAGCAGCAGTTTCGGCGGCGGCAGCCTTCCGACCGGCTTTACCGGCTATGGCAACAGCGCTTCCTCCGGCTGGGATTATCAGGATAACACCCGCCGCCTGGATACCACCGTGGCCAGTGGTGTCCGTGCCAAGCGCACCGAAATCAAGGGTAACAACAAAGACACTGTTACTCTGATGGTTTATATGTGCGGTACTGACCTGGAATCCCGCTCCGGCATGGCAACCTCTGACTTGCAGGAAATGATTAACGCTGAAATTGGCAGCAATGTCAATCTCATTGTCTATACCGGCGGCTGTACCGGTTGGAAAAACAGCGCTGTCAGCAGCTCCGTCAACCAGATCTATCAGGTGCAAAAGGGCGGACTCAAGCGTCTGGTCGATAACGCTGGAAAAGGAGCGATGACCGATCCCGCTACCCTGACCAGCTTCATTCAGTACTGCGACAAAAATTTCCCCGCCAACCGCAGAGAGCTGATTCTTTGGGATCACGGCGGCGGTTCTGTCTCCGGCTATGGCTATGACCAGAAGTACCCCAACAGTGGCTCCATGACGCTTTCCGGCCTGGATCAGGCGCTGAAAAAGGCCGGCGTGAGCTTCGACTTTATCGGTTTTGACGCTTGCCTGATGGCTACCGTGGAAACCGCTCTCATGCTGGACAATTACGCCGATTATCTCATTGCTTCCGAAGAGACCGAGCCCGGCGTGGGCTGGTATTACACCAACTGGCTGACCAGCCTTTCCAAGAATACCTCCATCAGCACTTTGGAGCTGGGCAAGCAGATTGCAGATGACTTCGTGGATGTGTGCGCTCAGAAGTGCCGTGGCCAGAAAACCACCCTCTCCGTCATTGACCTGGCGGAAGCTTCCACTACCGTTCCCAGCGCATTGGGCAGCTTTGCAAAATCCACCACACAGCTGATTCAGAACAACGCCTATCAAACCGTGGCAACCGCCCGCAACCAGAGCCGGGAATTTGCGCAGTCTTCCGCCATTGACCAGATTGATTTGGTGCATCTGGCAAAGAAGATCAACACGGAGGAAAGCAACCGCTTGGCAAACGTCCTGCTGGGCGCAGTCAAGTACAATCGTACCGCTTCCAACATGACCGACGCTTATGGTCTTTCCATTTATTTCCCCTGCAAGAAGGCGTCCAAGGTGGACAGCGCCGTCAACACCTATAAGCAGATTGGGATGGATGACGATTATGCCCGCTGCATCCAGACCTTTGCCAGTATGCAGGTCGGCGGCCAGGCAGCCGCAGGCGGCGCATCCAGCGCCCTGCCTTCCCTGATGGGCAGCATGACCGGCATGAGCAGCAGCGTCAGCAGCGAGCTGTTGACCCAGCTCATCGGTACCCTTCTGACCGGTGATGTCAGCGGTATCAGCGGCGGTATCAGCGGACTTTCCTCCGCAAACAGTGGCTTCCTCAGCGGAAAGAACCTGGATCCCGATGCCATGGCCTCCTATTTGGCGGAAAATCGCTTTGATGCAGATGCCCTCTCTTGGAGCAGCGATGATGTGCCCGTCATCCGTCTGAGCGAGGACCAGTGGGAGCTGGTGCAGGATCTGGAGCTGAACGTCTACTATGACGACGGCGAGGGCTTTGTTGACCTGGGCATGGATAACTCCTTCAACTTTGACGAAACCGGCGCTCTGGTGGGTCGATATGACAACACCTGGCTTGCCATTAACAATCAGGTTGTGGCTTACTACTACGAGAGCACCGTGGACGATGGCGAAAATTACACCATCACCGGCCACGTTCCCGCTATGCTGAACGGTGAGCGGGTGAATCTGATTCTCCTCTTCGATAATGACCATCCTTATGGCTACATTGCCGGCGCTGTCACCAACTATGTGAACGGCGAGACAGAGACCGTGGCCAAGAGCATGATGGAGCTGGAAGAGGGCGACACCCTGGACTTCCTTTGCGACTACTACACCTATGACGGCGAGTATCAGGATAGCTATTATCTCGGTGAGCAGATGGTGGTCACGGAGGATATGGAAATCAGCAACATCACGCTGGATTCCAATGCCCTTTCCGCCACTTACCGCTTCACTGATATCTATCAGCAGCAGTATTGGACCGAGGTTCTTCCCCAGGCCGAATAAGCGCAAATCAACGCAATAGAATCAAGAACACCTCTTGTCTCTGATGACAGGAGGTGTTTTGATATGCTCC
>JAKSQD010000095.1 GCA_024404315.1 Oscillospiraceae bacterium | reverse complement strand
CGCTCCACACTCGGAGTGCCTTGAATGGCGTACCATTGATGCCCGTTTTTATCCTTGTATACGCTGGAATTGCCCCGTGGAGCATGATAAACAGCGCTGTCATAAAAGGCTGTGCCGGGGTCAAATGCCGGAGCGGAACCACGGGGCTGCATGGCATACCAGCTTGTGCCGCCGGAGTCAGAGAGTGTCGTGTGAGGAGCTTCCGGCTCGTCAAAGAAGGCAGAGCTGAACCACATGGAATCCCCGGCGGCTGTCGTGGCAGCCAGCATACCCTCGCCCGCTGTACGGAGGATGGTGCCATCTTCCGCTGAGGGGAACAAGGAGGATACCTGATCTGCTTCCTCTGCTGTTCCGCTCAGCTCTGGGGTCGCAAAGAAATCTCCACGCCCATCGCCGGAGGCTGTCTGATACCACATAGAGCCGTCTGAGGCTGTGACCATGGAGTAGGGACAGGAGGAAGGTGCCTCATACTGTGCGGCATGGAACAGCTCCACGTCGCTGGACTGCCCGTTTTCATTGGTGGCTGTGGTGCTGATGTGACCGCCAGTGATCTGGGTGTTGGTGAGTTCATGGCCTCCAAACTGAGGCAGATAGTTGGAAAGGCTGCGGTTTGCGATGTCGCCGCCGATGCTGCCGGAAACCTTCGGGTGTTTGGAGGCAACGGAGGAAATAGAGCTGCCGGTCAGGGATGCTCCGTTTTGGGCAGCCACACCGCCAAAGGCTCTTGCGGCAAATCCAAGTCCGCCAACTGCGCCCATACGCTGACCGCCCTCAACAACTGCGTCCCTGACGTAGCTGTTGGCTTTGAAACGGTTTGCGATATTTGCGGCGGCACTCTGAATGCCTCCGGCAGCGCTGGCTGATGCCGCTCCTGCCACGGCTCTGGCTCCCTTTGCAGTGGGGCTTTGGAATACGCTTCCTGCGCTTTTTGCGCCTCCGCCTCCGAGTCCTGTGATGACCCGTGCTGCCATGAGCATTTCCATGCCCATGCTGCCGCCTGTCTGTGCCACGTTCAGCCCGATGGAGCCGAGGTAGCTGTCAAAGCGCTGTGCGACCTTGAGGAAGGCAAGAGCGCAGAACAGCCATAGGAATACGCTTCCTTTGCCGTTGCTGAGCGCTCCGCCGTTTGCAATGAAGTGTCCCACGGAGCTGTCAAAGCCACGGAGGAACCAGACGTTCATAACCAGCATGAGGAGCTGGGAGCCGACCATCTTGCACCATGACTTGAAGACGGAGCCGGTGGCCTTTGCACCGCCCATGCAGTACGCCAGAGGCGAGGTGTAGCAAAGAACACCTACCACCACATAGCGTTCCACTGTCTGGAGCAGCAGCTTGAAATAATTCCAGCCGAGGGAGATGAGCAGGATGAGCATGAGTATCTCACCCACGACCGTGGAGGAAATGACCAGAGTGGCAAGACCGTTCGTGATGGTCTGCTGTATTCCGGCGAAGGTGAAATCCTCAGCCGACAGGTCGATTTCCATGAGGGCGGTATAGGGAGCTGTGGCAACATCCAGAGCCAGCTGGAAGAGCGGTCTTGCGTTGCCGATGAGAAAAGCGAAGACTGATGCCCTTGCGAGGAGCTGGAAAGGCGGCTCTGCCTCAGCGATGGGGCCGCCGAAGACCTTGAACAGCTCCCAAACGGTGATGAGGAACAGAACAGCCCATGCGGTATACTGCATCACGGAGAAGGCTTTTTCCGCAAAGGGAAAGTATTGCTCCATAACGGTCATATCTGTGCTGAGTGTGTTCAAAAAGATGCCAGACACAGCGTCCATCAGTTCGGCGGCGATACCGGCGATCCAGTCCGCTATGCCCTCGAAGATCCAATCCAGAATAACGCATCACCTCTTTTCTGAGATAGGGGAGGATTGGAAGAGAACAAGGCAAGACGCTTATTCGACTATTGTGCGGTCTTGCCTTATCCGGTGTACTTGCCGCCTTCGATGAGAGGCTGGAGATAGGCCACGATAAAGCCGAGGGTATTCAGGATGATCCAGGTGACGACGATCCGCTTGAGCCAGCTGGTGGCCTCGTCTACCGCCCGCTGATTCCGGGATACCATGCGGATGATCAGGGCAACGGAGGCGGCTGTGACTGCCACAATGGTGCTGATGCCAACGAGCTGACCGTACAGGTCCTTCATGATGGTGGAAAAGCGGGTGAAGATGGTGTCGGCGTACACCGGCTGAAGGGTCATGGCAAGTGCGCCAGCCGCTCCGACCAGAGACCAATAACCCAGCCTCCGTTTTTCTCTGCCGTCTGTGAGCTGATACATGATAAAACACCTCCTTTCATCTGGTTTTGGGCATAAAAAAGCGCCGTTTCAACGTGACCGGTTTGGTCAATCGAAACGGCGTTCAGCCCCAGTCCCAATTTGGGATGGTGAAAGTATAACACATTTCCATTTACATGTCATCGGCGCAGACCTTGCCAATTCATTTTCATTTCCATGACATAGAATAGGACATTTCGTTTTCAGGGAAGATTTAGCACAGATCGTCTATGAGGGTCAGCAGCTCCACCCATGCGTCCAGTTCCGCTGTGGGTGTAGACCAAAGCCGGATGGAGATAATTTTGATCGCCTGTGTGCGAAGACGGTAATAATGCCGTGTGGAAAGATTGAGCCGATACAACAGCTCCACATGGCTCAGTTTTTCGGGAGCGATATAGGTCAGATAGATAATATCATACATTTTCTCGCCGTCTCTTGGATTGCGCTTGAGTAGGGACAGGGCATCATTGATTCGAGCGACGAGGAGCCGGGATTTCTTCACACTTTCCAATCTGCTCTCCAGCGTGTGATTGTCCAGACTCAGTTCGATGTCCACAAACTGAAGCAGAGTATCCAGACCAGCGAAGGGCTGATCCAGTTCGGAGGAAACTGCCTCTGGGATACACTCCAGCGTCCATGCAATCAGCCGGTAATTCTGCAAAAGAGATTCAGTGTTGTGGAAAAGCCGACGCTTTTTCTCCTGAACGGCTGCTGTTTTCTTTTCGTCAGTGATACGCTGACTGTTGACCAGTCCTCGGTCTTCCATCATGCCCAGCAGGGCGGTGGATTCACGGGAGAGGGTGCTGTCCGCCTGTGCGGAAGAAGGGAAATTCTTGTTACTCATGTTGAAAAACTCCTTTGTGATGGGGCTATAAGTCATAAAACGGCATATCCGGTATGACAAATGGGATGTTTGACGGAATGGGCATAGTGGGACCCTGTGGTGTCATGTAAACCCGATAGGCGGGCGTGTACTCCTTACCTACGCAGTCATATATACAACTCTTGCAATTTCTACACAGAGAAAAATACGCGCGTATTATAGGGGGGGAAACCGCAACACGGCTTTCTTCCTCCGTTTGACAGGATTCGACCTGCTCAGTAGATTCCGGCGGAAGAGGTTCAGACTGGGGAGCAAGCTGCCAGCTATACCAGCGGACCGCCTTGCCCAAACGCTCCTGCTCGGTCTTGCCGCGAAAATGAGCAGCTGTTGCCATAGAGCGAATCTCGTTCAGGGTACGAGTGACCTCTTCTGCTTCGGGCAGGGTGACCGTCTTCCCGGTGGGGTACAGTTGATTGAAGATGAGACAGCCAAAGGAGCCGGGGAGCTTGTACAGCGCAAAGGCATCCGAGTGTTTTTTGAAAAAGCGCCATACCTTGGTCTTCTCCCAGCCCCAGCGATGGCCCAAAGTCTCTAAAGTGAGAATGGCACCGTTCCGTCCAAATTGGACAGAGGGTGCCATAGAGGAAAAAATATTGTCGATGTCGTTGCAGACGGTGTGACACCATAGATCGAGCCATGCGTCTGCTTCTTCAAACTGATAGTTCTGGTCTGCCAGCCGTTGAGTAATGCTTCTGGGGACGCATACGAAGCCGTAGCCGCAGGTGGTGTAGACGGCTCCGATCTCGCATTCTGCGCCGGAACGTTCCATTACCCAGTCGGTGATCTGATAATCCAGCTTCTTGGTTTTGCGGTCAAGGGTATAGGTGAGGTAGTCCAGCTTCACGAGCCGGTCCAGAGCGGACTGAGCATCGGCACGTTTTTTTCTGCCGAGGATGCTCTTGACTCCTACCATGCCTCCGGACCACATACCGGGAGTCACATCATTTTGAAAGCCGCAGTAGACAGACTTTCCCTTGCGAAATGCTGCACGAGAGGCAAGACGTACCCAATCGCCCATAATGCCCTTGCCCTGTGGGACGAGGGTACGGGGCAGTTTGACCCATTTATATTTGAACAGACATTTCATATTGAGGACTCCTTTGTGAATAGAAAAAGGAGACACAAAACGTGTCTCCTTGGGGCAGGTGAGCGCCAAATGTTGATAACGTACTACACCATTTTATTTTATGTACTACACCATTTTTTACACCATTTTTTTAATTTTGCATGGTTGCCAGTGGTAAAATACGGCACAGAAAGATAAATGAAAAGAAAAAAGAAAAAGAAACAAATAAATGATGAATATTGGAAAGGAATTAGGCAAAGGGTGTAAAAAGGAACAATATTCAATCAAAATTGACTTTTCCGGTTTTCAAATCTTCCAGATTGTAGGGGGTCGTCTGATATACGTAATAATTCAGCCAGTTGGTATAAAGCAGCTGACCGGTGGTGCGCCAGGTGACGATGGGCGTTTTGGTGGGGTCGTCATCGGGGAAGTAGTTCTCGGGAATTTGAATGGGCAGTCCCTTGTTTTTGTCCCGCCAATACTCGTTGGCCAGCGTATCAATGTCATATTCAGGATGACCCAGAATGAAGAACCGCTTGTTGTCCTTGCTCTTCACCACGAACACGCCCGCCTGGGGAGACATGGACATCATTTCCAGCTCAGGAACCTGATAAATATCCTCAGCGTGCAGCTCGGTAGCACGAGAATGGGGAGAATAGAACACGTCATCCAGACCACGGAAGAGGGGGGAGTGACGCTTTTCGGGCATGGGGGTGTGGGGGAACACGCCGAAGAGCTTGGTGTCACGGTCATACTTGGGCACGCCATAGTGGTAATACAAACCGGCAAAAGCGCCCCAGCAGACGTGCATGGTGGAATGAACGTGGGTGGTGCTCCACTCCATAATCTCGCACAGCTCCGGCCAATAAGCGGCGCTTTCACAAGGGACATGCTCCAGCGGCGCACCGGTGATAATCATGCCGTCATAATAGCGGTCTTTGATCTGGTCAAAGGTGGTGTAGAAGGAGTCCAGATGAGAGGGATCCACATGGGAGGATTTATAAGTGGCAGTCTGGAGGAACTCCACCTGAATTTGAAGGGGGGTGTTGCTCAGTTTGCGCAGGAATTGGGTTTCCGTCACAATTTTGGTGGGCATCAGGTTCAAAATCAGAACCTTGAGAGGACGAATGCGCTGGTGCAGAGCACGAACCTCTGTCATGACAAAAATGTTTTCGCCTTCCAGAATGGAGGTGGCGGGCAGGGAATCAGGAATCTTGATCGGCATAATGAATGCTCCTTTTCAAAGTAATCGAGGTATCATCAGCGCTAAAGCTGGAAAAAATAGAGGTGTATGAGCCGTAAAACGGCATTCGCAGGTGCATTTCGGCCAAATCAGAGCCCTCCCTTCTGCAAAACTGCGGTACCTGTCTATCATAGTGCATTTGGGGGCAAAATGCAAGGTGTATTGTGCAATTTTGAGGATATTTTTGCTTGAATGTGCGTGGTAGATGGACAAATGATTCTCGAAAAAGACTTCTGCACAGAAAGTGGAAAACGTTCCACATAATCCACACGGATGAGTGTATAGAACTGGGAAAAAGTCGGGAAAAAAC
>JAKSQD010000094.1 GCA_024404315.1 Oscillospiraceae bacterium | reverse complement strand
GGAGCGCTTTCCAGACCAATTGTAATGGGGTTATGGGTTAGTCACGGTAGCCGTTGGGGTTCTTCTTCTGCCAGTTCCAGCTGTCACGGCACATCTCCAGGATGCCGTACTTGGCCTCCCAGCCCAGCTCTGCCTTTGCCTTTGCGGGGTTGGAGTAGCAGGTGGCGATGTCACCGGCACGGCGGGGCTTGATGGAGTAAGGAATCTTCAGGTTGTTGGCTTCCTCAAAGGCGTGAACCACGTCCAGCACGGAGTAGCCGCAGCCAGTGCCCAGGTTATAGATGGCCAGGCCGCACTGCTTCTCCACAGCGGCCAGAGCCTTGACATGACCCACGGCCAGGTCAACAACGTGGATATAGTCACGCACGCCGGTGCCGTCGGGGGTGTCGTAGTCGTCGCCAAACACGCCCAGCTCGGGACGCTTGCCAATGGCAACCTGGGTGATGTAGGGCATCAGGTTGTTGGGGATGCCGTTGGGGTCCTCGCCCATTGTGCCGGAGGGATGAGCGCCGATGGGGTTGAAGTAGCGCAGCAGCACCACGTTCCACTCGGGGTCAGCCTTCTGCATATCCATCATGATCTGCTCCAACATGCTCTTGGTCTGACCGTAGGGGTTGGTGCACTGACCCTTGGGGCATTCCTCGGTGATGGGGATGATGGCGGGGTTGCCATAAACCGTGGCGGAGGAGGAGAAGATGATGTTCTTGCAGCCATTGTGACGCATCACGTCCAGCAGAACCAGAGTGCCGGCGATGTTGTTATCGTAATACTCCAGGGGCTTGGCGACGCTCTCGCCGACGGCTTTCAGGCCGGCAAAATGGATGCAGCAGTCAAATTGATGCTCGGTCATGACCTTGGTCAGACCCTCACGGTCACGGATGTCAACCTTGTAGAAGGGGACTTCCTTGCCGGTGATGGCGGCGACACGCTGGAGGGACTTTTCAGAGGCGTTATAAAGATTGTCGATGACCACCACGTCATGACCTGCCTGCTGAAGCTCAATCACGGTGTGGCTGCCGATAAAGCCAGCGCCGCCGGTAACTAAAATTTTCATGTTCGTTTCCTCCGTATTCGGTAGAAAGTAGAAAGGGAAGGTTGCTTGATTCCTGTTAAACAGTTTACAACGAAGGAAGGGGCTTGTAAATAGATTTTTTGTGGAATTGTGTCTATATAAAATGTGAAAAGTGCTATTCCTGCATGGCCATTCTTTGGAAAAATCGTTCAAAAACCCCGTAGAACCCCAATTTCTCCACCGATTCGGCGGCAATGAGCGGCATTTGCTTGACCAATTTTCCATCCACCGCAATGGAGAGCGTGCCCAGGCGGTCTCCGGCGGCGACGGGGGCGCTGACCTCCTCCGCCAGCTCACACCGAGTGGTGATAGAATCCTTCTTTGCACGTTCCGTCACCAGGCGGCAGGCTTCTTTCCCGTCCATTGTGACGGCTACCTCATCCGCCTTGCCCAGAAGGACGGGAACCGGGGGCAGTGCCTCGGGGGAAACATCCACCAGGGCGAACCCGCCAAAGCCATAGTTCAAGAGATTTTTGGCCGTGGAGAAGCGGAGGGCAGAGGTTTTGCTGCCCAGCACCACGGCAATCAGCTCCATACCCTCCCGGAGGGCGGAGGCGGAGATGCAGCACCCGGCGGCGTCGGTGGAGCCGGTTTTCAGGCCGGTAGCGCCGTCGTAATAGTAAATGAGCTTGTTGGTGTTGGAGAGCTGAAAGGTGCCGTCCCGGATGGTGTCCATCCAGATGCTGACAAATTCTCGGATGGTGTCGTGCCCCAGCAGCGCCCGACTCATGAGGGCGATGTCATAGGCGGAGGAATAATGACCTTCCGCCGGGAGGCCGTTGCAGTTGGCGAAATGGGTGTTGTTCATGCCCAGCTCCTGGGCACGGGCATTCATTTTTTCCACAAAGGCGGTCTCTGACCCGGCGATGTACTCCGCCAGC
Source organism: Oscillospiraceae bacterium (assembly GCA_024404315.1). GTDB lineage: Bacteria > Bacillota > Clostridia > Oscillospirales > Oscillospiraceae > Onthomonas. Next base: position 4,168 of record JAKSQD010000094.1, on the reverse strand, counting down.
GCCACCGCCGCATCATTGCCGGAGGCCACCGCCACCGATTTGAGCAGGTCTCGGACGGACATTTGCTCCCCTTCCTTGAGGTAAACCTGACTGCCGCCCATGCTGGAGGCGTACTCCGAGGCGGTCACGGTGTCTTCCATGGAGATGGCACCGCTGTCCAGTGCCTCCACCGTCAGCAGCATGGTCATGACCTTGGTGACGGAGGCGGGCTCCAATTCGTCGTGTTCGTGTTCAGAGTAAAGAATGGTTCCCGTTTCCCGCTCCATCAGTACGCAGGCTTTGGCGGAGGTTTCCACCACGTTGGGAGCCGCCAGGCAGACGGGAGCGGCTCCCACAGCCAGCGTCAGCAGAGCCACGAAAGAAAGCGCAGCCGCCAGGGACTGCTTGGCAAAGCGGTTTGGTTTCATCGTCAATTCCTCCCTTTTTGCTGCCAGTTTATGTGAGGGGAATGGATTTCATACCGGGGGAACGCAAGGGGAAAAAGCCGAAGATATGCACTTTTCACACAGAGTTTTCCACAAGATGTTTTTTGCCCAGCGGCGGCTAAAATCAGAGCGCCTTTCCCCCTTTTGATACGCTTTGGAAAGAAAGCGCCCCAGATGGTTGGAATTCCCGGTTATTTTTATCGTTGAATTTCGTAGAAAAGTGAGGTATAATGCTACTTTAGATGAGGGAAATTGAGAGCCTATCCGCATTTCCCCAAGACGCTCTTCCCCAGCAAAAAGGAGCAAACCCAGCAAAAGGAGCACAACCCCCATGAGAATCCTGATCGTTGAAGACGAACGCCGCTTGGCTCAAACCTTGGCCGACCTTTTGGAAGCGAATCATTACGCTGTTGATCTCTCCTATGACGGAGAAAGCGGACTGGACAACGCCCTGACTGGCATCTATGACGCTGTGATTTTGGATGTCATGCTGCCCGGCATGGATGGCTTTGCCGTTGTGCGGAAGCTGCGGGGGGAGAGCATCAAAACCCCCGTCCTCATGCTCACGGCACGAGCCGACACCGAAGACAAGGTGAATGGTCTGGACGCTGGCGCAGATTATTACTTGACCAAACCCTTCCACACGCAGGAGCTGATGGCCTGCATCCGAGCCATTACCCGCCGTCAAACCGGCGTGGGGGACAATAATACCCTGTGCTTTGGGGATTTGCGCCTGGAGCTTGGCTCCTGCCTGCTGCTGTGTGGGGTAAAAAGCGTCCGCCTGAGCCGGAAAGAGTTTGAAATTATGGCAAAACTCATGTCCAACGGCGCTCAGGTGGTGACAAAAGAGACGCTGCTGCTGTCCGTGTGGGGGTATGAGTCTTCCGCCGAGGACAACAACGTGGAGGTGTATATCTCCTTCCTGCGGAAAAAACTCCATCACCTGAAAAGCACGGTTTCCATTCGAACCCTCCGCATGATTGGGTATCACCTGGAAGAGGGCGCAAAAGCATGAGCGTGATTCAAAAGCTCCGCTTAAAATTTGTTCTAACCAATATGGCCATTGTCACCCTCATTCTGGGCACGATGGGCGCTGCCATGCTGGGCATCACCGGGCGCAGTCTCCGTCAGGAGAGCGTGGACTATCTGAGAAAGGCCGCTCAGGAGGATTTTTCCATGACCTGGCCTGGCCAGCGGCCAAGGGATGGCATCAACCTGCCCAATTTCACCGTGCTGGTGGGGCTGGATGGCACGGTGGGGCTGCTTTCCAACAACTTCGGCGCAGTGGAGGACGTGGAACAGCTCAAAAACGTGGTGCAGAGCTGCATGAGGCAGCCGGAAGCGCTGGGCGAGCTGAAAAGCTACAACCTCCGCTATCTTCGCTCAGAAACCCTGCTGGGCTGGCGTGTCACCTTTGTGGATACCTCTCAGGAGCAGAGCACCCTCCGGGCGCTGGCCACCGATCTGCTGTTTCTCGGCCTGCTGGCCTTTGGTGTCTTTTTGGTGCTCTCCTTTTTCCTGGCGAAGTGGGCGACCGGGCCGGTGGAAGAGAGCTGGCGGCGGCAGCGGCAGTTTGTTTCCGATGCCTCCCATGAATTAAAAACCCCCTTGACGGTCATTCTTTCCAATGTGGATATGCTGGAAAATGGCGGCCTCCGAGACCCGAGGGAAGCCCGCTGGGTGGACAACATCAAGGCCGCCTCCGGGCAAATGACCGAGCTGGTGGAAGCACTGCTCACCCTGGCTCGGCACGACAATCAGGGCAAGGCGGCCTTACTTCGGGAACGGGTGAATCTTTCCGAGCTGGCGCAGGAGCAGGCGCTTCTCTTTGAACCGGTGCTGTTCGAGGCGGAAAAAGAGCTGCAAGACCACATCGAAGAGGGGATTTTCGTCACCGGAGACCCCTCCAAGCTGAAACGGCTGATGGTCATTTTGTTGGACAACGCCCGCAAATACGCCGCCCCGCAGACGGTTGTCACCTTCCGTTTGACGGCGGAGGCGAACAAAAAAATCCGCCTCAGCGTCAATACCAAGGGGCAGCCCATCCCCAAAGAGCAGCTTTCCAAGCTCTTTGAGCGGTTCTATCGGGCGGAGCAGTCCCGCACCTCGGAGGGCTACGGTCTGGGGCTTTCCATCGCCCAGCAAATCGCCCAGGAGCACGGCGGTAAGCTCTGGGCAGAGAGCAGCGAAACCGAGGCTAATACCTTTGTTTTCACCATGAATCGGGAAAAATAGCCACGCATCACACGCAAACCACCGTTGGAGGCAGTTATGTTTCAAGGATTTTCCCAGGAAACCATAGACTTTATGTGGGGCATTCGCTTCCATAACCGTCGGGATTGGTTCCTGGAGCACAAGGAGATTTATCAGAAAAAATATTATGAGCCGATGAAGGAGCTGGGGGCGGAGGTGCAGGAGCGTTTCCACCAGCTCCACCCGGAATTTCAGCTCAACGTGAAGGTTTCCCGCATCTATCGGGATGCCCGCATTGTCCGGGACGGAAGACCCTATAAGGATCACCTTTGGCTGGTGCTGCGAGAAGCGGCAGAGGGACCCATTCCCCGCCCCGCCTATTACGCCGAGTTTTACCCCGAGCATTACGAATTTGGTATGGGGTATTGGTGTCCCAAGCCCGCCCTCATGGAGCACTTCCGGGCAAAAGCCCTCCGAGAACAGCCCAGATTGGAAAAGCTGGCTCGGAGCCTGAACCGTCAGAAGCAGTTTCGGCTCTACGGCACGCTCTATAAAAAGCCAAAGGCGGAGGTTTCCGCCCTGCTGAACCCCTGGCTCAACCGCAGGGACATCGGCATCAGCTGCGAGAAGGACTATGAGGAGGGCTCTCCCTTCTTTGGGGCGGAGCTGATTGAGGAAATCGTGGAGGGTTTTGACTATCTGGCTCCCTTCTTCCAGTTCTTCCAGGAGCTGGCCATGGAGCCGGAGGAAGGCTACAAAGCCACCTCATACAAAGGAGCACAGTATGATTAAAAACATCGTTTTTGATATGGGAAACGTCCTTTTGGACTTTCAGCCGGAGCGGGTACTCGACCGCTTCTGCTCCACGGAGGCGGAAAAGGACTGCATCCGCCGGGAGCTGTTCCAGGCTCCCGAATGGCTGATGGCGGACCGGGGCGTGATTCGGGATTGCGACCGCTACGGCCTGATTGCGCCTCGTGTTCCCGAGGCGTACCGCCCCGCCCTGCGGGATTGCTGCGAGCGGTGGGCGTTCTGTATGGATCCCCTCCCCCACGCCCAGCAGTTTGTCCAGGACTGCAAGGCGGCGGGCTATCGGGTGTACATCCTTTCCAACGCTTCCGACCTGTTTTTTACTTATTTTAACAACTTTTCTCCCCTTTCAGACTTTGATGGAGCGGTGATTTCCTGCCAGGAGCTGCTGCTCAAGCCGGAGGCGGAGATTTATCAGCGGCTCTTTGAGCGCTATCACCTCAAGCCGGAGGAATGCTTCTTCATCGACGACCGGGCGGAAAACATCCACGGCGGCGAACTGCTCGGCATGAAGGGGCATGTCTTCTGCAACGATTATGACGAGCTGAGAAAAATCCTATTGTAATCGTGTCATGTTCCGAAAGTTCAAAAAACCCGTTCACCGAGAGGTCAAACTCAAAGTGAACGGGTTTTTGCTTAGGGCAACACCGCACAATAGTCGAATGTGCGCCTTGCTTGTCCTTTTACTCCCAAATTTGCCGTAAAACCCTTGAAATACGTCAGTATTCCTGCGGCTTTCC
>JAKSQD010000093.1 GCA_024404315.1 Oscillospiraceae bacterium | reverse complement strand
AGGCCGCTTCCCCGTCAGCCAACACAAAGCACGGTTGATTTGAGGCAATACCGCACATTCGACGATTGTGCGGTGTTGCCTTTACAGCTCCATATCCGTTCGGAACTTCAAAAAGACCATCACGAATAGGAAGTACATCGGGATGACAAAGGCCAAGGAGTAAAGCCCCTCGGGAATGGCGATGGAGAGCAGGATATCCAGGTCATTTTTGCCGAAAAAGTGGTAATACCCCACCCGGATGGCCTCCAACAGCACAACGCTCAAGGAGCCGCAGAGCACCACGCCGAGGAAGTTTTTACCCACCTGGAGGTCTGTGGTCAGGCCGGAGAGCCAGCCCACCAGGGTGCAAATGGCAATCATCATGCTGCCCGCACGGTAATAGACGGCGCTGCAAAACAGCCCGATGCCCAGGCCGTAAAGCGCACCGCTGAAGGGGCCTTCAAAGCAGCCCACAGCGGCCACGGCGATGGTGGCGAACTCGGGAACCGCTCCGTTCACGGGAACACGGTTGAGCAGGCCGAACTTGAGCAGGTGCAGGAAGAGGTACGCCAGAGAGTAGGCAGTCCATTTGATTTGGCTGCCGTGATTTCGTGCCATAGGTCAACCTCAGCTTTCTTTGTCAAAGTCGGTGACGACAAAAACCAGGTTCAAATCCTCCATGCTGGCGGCAGGCTCAATCACGCCGTAGCGTTCCAGGCCGGAGGGGTGAATTTGCACGGTGTCGATATAGCCGATGACCAGGCCGGAGGGATAGGTGCCGTTGGCACCGGAGGTCATCACGGTGTCGCCGTTGATGAGGGTGGATTCCTCAGCCAGATAGGAGAGCTTGCACTTGCCCTCTTCCATCAGGTTGAGGTCACTTTCCAGCATGGCGGACTCGCCGGTGCGGTAGATCATGGCGGAAATAGAGATATCCGGGTCCAGCAGGGTAATCATGGTGGACCAGTTGACACCGACCTCTTTCACCACGCCGACGAGATAGCCAGTGCCGGTGATGACGGTATCGCCCACCTCAATGCCCACGTTGCTGCCCTTGCTCAGTCGCATGGTGGATTCCCAGCTTGTGCTGCTGGGGGCGGTGACGGTGACATCCATCAAGGTCAATTCGGTTTTGGCCTTGGTGAGGTTCAGGGCGGCTCGGAGGTCGTCGTTTTCGTCCAGAGCGTCCTGTGCTTTGCGCAGCTGAGAGCGGGCTTCCGCCAGTTGTTTTTCCGCCTCGCTCAATTTGGCCTCTAGCTGTTCATAGCGGAAGGCGTAGTCATACATATGCTCCACCCAACCGGTGAAGGAGGCCGTCACCGTCTGGAAGGGAGAAGTCACCACGCCGATAACGTTGGAAAGAGGCGAGGTGAGGTTGGGCATGAGGGCGGAAAGCAGCGTAATGGTTCCCGTGAGAAACAGTGCCACGATAAAGACCCACAGTCCTTTTTCGTTGATGATTTTTTTCAAACCAAAGAACCCCTTTGTGTGCGAGTTGCCTTAAAGACAGCGGATGCCGAACCCGGCCAGCATCCGTCCCAGGCGGCAGATGGGCAGACCCACCACGTTAAAATAGTCCCCCTGAATGCCTTCCACCAGCAGAGCGCCCCGACCCTGAATGCCGTAAGCGCCGGCCTTGTCCATGGGTTCGCCGGTGGCAATGTAGTCCAAAATCTCGGTTTCGGAGAGGTCGCAGAAACGAACCTGCGTGGCCTCGTGGGAGACACGAACCTTTTCCCCCTGGATGATGGCCACGCCGGTGTAGACCGTATGGCGGCGGGTGGAGAGGGAGCACAGCATTTTAAAGGCGGCGGCGGTGTTGGCGGGCTTGCCCAGCACCTTGCCGTCCAGAACGACGATGGTATCTGCTCCGATGACCACGTCCTTGGGGTCACACTGGGCGGCCACCTCAGTGGCCTTTTGCAGAGCCAGGGATTCCACCAGTTGTTGCGGGGAAAGGGCGGGATCCACGATTTCCTCCCCCTTGGCGGGGATGACCTGGAAATCCGTGATGCCCATTTGCCGCAAAAGCTCCTTGCGGCGGGGGGATTGAGAAGCGAGAATGATACTCATAGGAAAAAACCTCGTTTGTATGGTTCCCCGCTGCTTCCCGCATGGGAAGTGGCATGGGGATGGGCGGTTTGGGGACGGATGGGCGGTTATTTTCCGGTGGAGCCGAAGCCCCCAGCGCCTCGGTCGGTGTCGTCCAGCTCATCCACCTGCTCCAACTGAGCCTGTACGACGGGCATGATGGCCAACTGAGCGATGCGCTCGCCGGGTTGGACGGTGTAATCCACCTCGCTGCTGTTGAACAGGCCGACGCAGATTTCACCCCGGTAATCGCTGTCGATGACACCCACGCCATTGGAGAGGCAGATGCCCTTTTTGATGCCCAGGCCGGAACGGGCGAAGACCAGCGCCACATAGCCTGCGTCGGGCAGAGCAATGGCAATGCCCGTGGGAATCATGGCGCGCTGACCGGCACGCAGCAGCACGGGCTGGTCGAGGCAGGCGTGAAGGTCCATTGCGGCGGCACCTGCGCTGGCGTAGTAAGGGAAGGGAATGCTGTCGCCAATCTTGGGGGACAGCGCTTTGATTTTGAGTTTCATGGTGTTATTCTACCTCTCGGAAATACAAACCTCTGGTGAAGTCCTTGGGCGGTTCGGCGGAGCCGTCCCGGTAGGCACGCAGCACCCGGGCGCACTCCTTGGCGCTCTCGGTGGTGAAGCTGAGACGCACAGCCTCCAAGCCGCTGCGCTGCCAAAATTCGGGCTTATCCGCCAACCACAGGGGCACGGCGTTGAGAATCTCGTTGCGGCAGCCGTAGGCGTGAACCACGGGGAACCGGGTGTTTTTGCGGTCGGTGAGGAGGGGATTTTTGCCGGTCTTCCAGTTGCATTCGCACACGCCGGAGCGGTTTTTGATGATGCAATTTTCCGTTATCATCAGGGGAAGGCGGCCATAGACATAAAGCTCAGTGGGGATGGACTTGCACAAATCCCGCACCCGCTGGCTTTTCAGCTCGAAGGAGACTACGGCGGAAGCCAGCCCCAAGCACTTCATCTGGCGGAGGGTTTCGCTGTTCATCACGCCCAGGCCGAAGTCCCCCCGGACGGTGAAGCCCAGCTCCTTGGCCAGCATCACGCCCGACCAGGTGGAGGCGTAAGCCTCCGTAACGCCTTGGTCTCGGATGGCTTCCAAGGCTTGTTTGGCGGCGGGACGCTCCCGATCCCAGAGAATCCGGGGCAAAGTGACCCCGGCGGTCACGCCGTACTGTAATATTTTGTCGATGGTATCCGGGTGGTATTGATATTCCTCCAGCGGGAGGGCGACGGAACGGGGATGAAGCCCCAGCAGCGCCTCGCTGCACTGGTGCGCCCGGAGGAGGGCGACGGTGAATTCCGGCGGAAGGCTGGAATTTTTTCCCTTTGCGGCGGGGGAATACGACCCCACACGGCGGGGCGGGAGGGCGACCCGCTGAACGCTCAACCGCTCCAAAGCCTCCCGGCGCAGGTCGTTGAGGGCGGAAACCGGAAGGGACAGCCCCTCCTCTACCTCCGCCTGGCAGGACTGGCAACGGTAAGGGGTTCCACCGGTTTTGCTCCACTGCTTGACCAATTGTATGCGCTCCAGGCTGCGTTTCTGCGCCGCGTCGGGGACGAGGCCGCTCACGGCGGCGGTGTGTCCGTCCGCATCCCGGACGGTGAGGGAGACCGGCTCCCCCGCCTTGACCACGCCGGAGACGGTGATGGGAACAAGCGGCTGTTCCTTGCCGTAAAACCGCCTTGCGTCGGCAAAGAGCGCCTCCGGCAGGGGGTTTTTCTCGTGGATGCCGAACATATCGGGGCCGGTTTTGTCCATGAAGTAGCCGTCCGTGAAGCCCTGGCGGGAAAACGCCTGCTCCAGAGCGGAAAGCTCCTCCTGGGTGGGGGTTCTGCCCTCCCGGAGAGCGGTAGCGTAAACCTTGGTGACGATGGAGACGTATTCCGGGCGCTTCATGCGGCCTTCGATTTTGGCGCAGGCCACGCCCATGCTTTCCAGCTCCCGCAGATGCTCGGCCAGGGAGCTATCCCGCAGGGAGAGGGGGTATTGATTGGCCTTTCCGTTCCAGCCGTATTGCAGGCGGCAGGGTTGGGCGCACATGCCCCGGTTTCCGCTGCGTCCGCCGATGACGGAGGAGAAAAAGCACTGCCCGGAGTAGCACATGCACAGCGCCCCGTGAACAAACACCTCAATTTCCACAGGGGAATGGGCGCAGATGTGGGCGATTTGATCCTTGGGCAGCTCACGGGAGACCACCACCCGGGTCATACCCAGGTCGGCGGCGAATTGAGCGCCCGCCAGGTCGTGAATGCTCATCTGGGTGGAGGCGTGCAGGGGCAGGTCAGGGGCGGCCTGACGAATCATCCTCGCCACGCCCAGATCCTGCACCAGAACAGCGTCCACGCCCATGGCGCTGGCGGCCTGTGCCAGCTGCGCCGCACGGGAAAGCTCCCGGTCATAGAGCAGGGTGTTCATGGTCAGGTAGACGTGAACGCCCCGCAGGTGGCAGTAATCCACCGTCTCCCGGAGGGTGTCCAAGTCGAAATTGGTGGCGCTGCGGCGGGCGTTGAAGTCACCGGCTCCCAAATAAATGGCATCTGCGCCGGACTGCACCGCCGCCCGAACCGCCTCGGGAGAGCCGGCGGGAGAGAGAAGCTCCATCATATCTTAACCGTTTTTGCCCATGCGGACAATCTCTTTGCGCAGGCGGAGGCACTCATCCTGGGAGCGCTTGAGCTGTGCCCGCAGGTCGCCGGAGCTGGCCAGCTGTGCCTCGGCGGCTTCCTTGGCGGCGACGGCCTCGGCCAGCTGCTGCTTGAGAGCCTCCACGTCCTCCTTCTGGGCGGCGTGGATTTCGTTGTCCGCCTTGAGGATGGAAATCTCCCGGCGGAGGGACTCGGCGGCGACGTGCTCCCGGAAGTAATTGTCGGCAATGTTCATGCAGGTCATGGTGGCGGCGTCAATGGCAGAGGCGTGCATCACCTCGGTGACGGAAACAATCTCCTGGTTGACATAAGCGGCGACACGCTCAATATAGCCGTCGTCCACATCGGTGGAGAGGTTATAGGTTCTGCCGTCGATGACGGCCTTGACTTTATAATTCATAGCAAATCCTCCGTTCTGGTCTATTTTATGGAAAAAGGGGCGAGGCTCCGGCGGAGCGGTTGTGATACACCCCCACGCTATACTTAACAAAAGTATATCACACTCTCCGGGCTTTTGGAACGGAAAATGTTTGGCAATGGGTAAATTTTTTCTGAACGGAGAAGAAAAAAATCTCATAAATGGAACAAAGCGGGCGCACCGCCGCCCGGCGGCTGGGGGGTGCTTGGAGAAAAAGGAAATTTTTTGTAAAAGAAGGGGGTTTTGGTTGAGAATTTGGAAAAGTGCAGGTATAATAAAAAGGCGAAAAAAGGGGGCGTGAGAAATGCTGTTTTTGAGTGATGTAAGCGTGGAAGCTGTCAATGAATCGACCCAAACCGTTGGTGTGGTGAGCATGATAGCAGTGATAAGCTTTATCTTTGTGGGAATTTCAAATGGTTTTTTGGCTAAAGTGGGAGAACGGCTGTATCAGAAGGTGATAAAGTGCTTTTCGAGCACCCCAAAAGAGAAAAATGTTCCAGAACCGGAACCAATGATAACCCCAGAGCCTGTGCCGGTGAAACAGCCTAAAGCTCTGCCCCCCGACCATTACCCCACAAAGCTGCCAATTGCGGTGGATGAAAGGTATTTCCTCAAGGATACGGAAAAGACATTTGTGGAAAATCTGGCGAGCGGGAATATCCTCGACAAAAACGAGCCGTATTCCACCATCCTGCCCAAGCTGGAGCTGGCGGACGGTTTCCTGACGGAATGGAGAAAACGGAATCCCGAAAAAACCGAGCTGGTGGCGAATGCTTGCCATGAGTTGGGATATCATTACAATGAACGGGCTATGTACCGGAAGGCAGTGGTGTGGACTCAAAGTGCGGTGGAAATTCGTGAAAAAGTGGTTCCGGGTTCCCTGTCGCTGGCGACCTCCTACAACAATGTGGGTTTAACCTACAGCGCACTGGGCGACCCCGCCAAGGCGTTGGAATACCAGGAGAAAGCGCTGGAAATCCGCCAAAAAGCGCTGCCCGCCGACCATCCTTCTCTGGCGACCTCCTACAACAATGTGGGCTATACCTACGGCGAACTGGGCGACCACGCCAAGGAGTTGGAATACAAGGAGAAAGCGCTGGAAATCCGCAAAAAAGTTCTGCCCGCCGAC
>JAKSQD010000092.1 GCA_024404315.1 Oscillospiraceae bacterium | reverse complement strand
GTTCCCGAAGTTCACAGCCCTAAAGCGTGAGAAACAGCAGCTCATGCAGGAGCGTGGGAAGGTGTCCGAGGAGCGCAAGACGCTGAGAGACAGCATCAAGGGTATGGAAGATGCGTATAAGGTGGTTGAGAAACAGAAATCGAGGCAATTTGAATCACAGAGAACAAAACGCCGAACACACGACATAGAATAAAGCATATTCACCCAACGCTTTGTGAATGTTCCAACGGTTGTGCCTTTTACAGCACTGATTTCAACAACTCCACCGCACTTTCCTCCTCCGGCACATTGGTTCCCAGCTCACCACGAAACGCCCGTGCAAGGACAGCCTTTTTCATGGTGTCGATCTGGTCGAGGACGGCTTCTGCGGCGGCTTTGGCGGCGGTTTCTTTGGTGCGGAGATTGTCAAGGATGCGGACGATTTCGGTTTGTTCGTCATCGGAAGGACGCATAAACTCTAATAACCGCAAACCCTTTATAGGGACTGTAAGTTGTGCCGTTCCTGTTGCTATTGAAGTCGCTTTGTTATACATTTCTGAGGTTTGAAGCAGATACCACAGAAAACGAGTGTTGATTTCAGAAGGTTTCAGCAATGCCATGTGTCGTTGAAAACAGAATGGTTTTTCATTATCGACAACAACAGGAATACCATAAGAACCAACCAGCGTGTATAAAACATCTCCCAATTCAGGCTTTCTTGTTTTATTCAAAGATTTATAATATTCCTCTGGAACAAAACGAGTGTTTTCATATGAAAGATAACCTGTATTGACATTCGATATAACAAGAAACGGAATACCGCTTTCCGACTTTGGAGGAGGCATATGGTCTCCGTCAAAGATGCTTTTACAAACAGAATTGAGCGTCCGACATTCCCAACTATCCAACCCCACACCATGTTCCGCTCTCCAATTAGCAGTCAACTTACCGGAAAACGCCCGATGTAAAATCGCAGACTTTCTCAGTTCAAAACCGTCAATGACCTCTTGAGCCTTTTCCTTTGCTTCATCCAGCTTTGCAAAAATGCTCTTGATACAGTCAACAATGCGTTTTTGTTCGAGGAGCGGCGGTAATGGAATAGGATAATCTGAAAATGCCTGAACTGTAACCTGCGGTTGAGCCGACCCTGATACCAACTTTCTTGTATCCAAAGCAGAAAATAAATAGTAAATGCAGTCAACATCCATTTCAGCAATAAATGGATTCAATACTAAAGAATTACTTGTAATGAATGAAAAAGGCAAAGTTTTATTCATTACACCACTATATGCACCTCTGCAACTCATAATAGCTTTCGGCACAGGAAACATATATTTGCTGTAATATCCAATTTGCCCATTTGCACCAAATACAGGATAACCACTATCTGTGAGTTGCTTGGTAGACAGCCCCTTACCATATTCAATATTAAATAGATGAGGTGAATACACCCAGCACCAATTCTCCGGCACCTCATACGGCTGCTCCTCCACGGGAACCAAAGCGTTTTTCAGCTTCTCCTCTGGTGACAGGTCAGCCGCTTTCTTTTTTCCTCTTGCCATCAGTCCTGACCTCCCAGAGCCTTTAACTCCCTCGCCACGCTCATCAGCAGGTCAACCGCCTCCTCAAGCTGTGCAATGGCTTCCTCACAGCTTTCCAGCGGGTCGGGCAAATCCTCATAGTCCACAATGGAATCATCCCGAATCAGACCCAAATCCAGACTGTTGCCCTTTTGAGCAATCTCCTCACGGGTCAGGATGCTCCAACGCTCATCCGCAACACTGCGGCGGTCCTCTGCCTCATACGCTGCCTCAAACGCTGCAAAATGCTCCTTTTTCAGCGGCGTGGTCTTGCCGAAGGAGGGCATATTGGTTCGCAGGTCGTAGAACCACATCTCTTTCGTGTTGTTCTTGTCCGTTTTGCCACGGGTGAAGAAAAGCACGTTGGTCTTGACACCCTGAGCGTAGAAAATACCGGTGGGCAGACGGAGGACAGTGTGGAGGTTGCATTTGTCCATCAAATCCTCACGAATCTTCGCACCCTCGCCGTCGGCAAACAGCACGTTGTCAGGCAAAACCACGGCGGCACGGGCTTTTCCGTCAGGCTTCAAGCTGCGGTAGATGTGCTGTAGGAAGTTGAGCTGCTTGTTGCTGGTCTGGAAGGTGAAGTCGTCACGGGTGGCACGTTCACCGCCCTTTTTCGTACCAAAAGGCGGATTGGTCAGCACCACGTCAAGATTTTTCAGGCTCTTGCCCAGATTGGTCAGGGTGTCGCCCAAGATGATTTCACCCTCGATGTCGTGGAGCATGGCATTCATCAGAGCCAGACGATGGGTGTCGTGAACCAGCTCCACGCCGGTAAATGCCTTGTAACGCTCAAAATCCGCAACATCTGCATCTAAATCGAAAAAGCCATCGGTATTGTCAGAAACGTACTGGTGAGCGGCAATCATGAAACCAAAAGTGCCGCAGGCGGGGTCGTTGCACCGCTCGCCGGGCTGAGGCTTCACCAGTCGGGTCATCACATCAATCAGCACACGGGGCGTGAAGTATTGTCCCGCACCGGATTTCTTCTCATTGGCGTTCTTCTCCAAAAGACCCTCGTAGAGATTGCCCAGTCCCTCCTCACGAGCGGAGAACCAGTCCAGCCCGTCAATGGTGGTGATGATCTTTTCCAGATTCTTCGGCTCGTCAATGTTGGTGGCGGCACCTTGATAGATTTCACGCACTCTGCCGGTGCAGTTCTCGCCCAGATGGTTCAGCAGCTCTTTATAGAACTTTTTCAGCTCAATGCCGCTTTTAGAGGTCAGCTCGTCCCAGCGATAGCTTTCGGGAATCTGGCTCTCTGCGCCCGTCTCCTTCGCCATCTTGAGGAAGAGGATATAGGTCAGCTCCGTGACATACTGATGATAGGTGATGCCGTCATCTCGCAGAACGTTGCAGAGATTCCAGAGCTTGGATACGATTTCTTGTGTTGTCATTATCGGATTCCTCCGTTTTTCTGGTTGGTGATTTCCACTTGTCTGGCAATCTCCGCAGCGCAAGCCATAATTGCTGCCTGTTCATATTCCGGTTCAATCTCTCTGGCTGCTTCGCAGTAATCAGAGATAGCGTTTACCATGTCATGTATCTTTTTCACTTGCTCCCAATGCTTCTGCTCCGCCGTCCTCTGCTGACGCTGCAACTCAAGCTGCTGGGCAAAATTCGGATTGAGATAGGTCGGGTTATAAATCTGATAAGGAAATTGCTGATTCATCATGCTCCTTGTCCTCCATCGTCATATAAATACTCATTCAGTTCCAAAACAATGCTTTCCAGCTTGTTTCCGAATACTTTATTGATGCGGTTGAATCCGCCCTGTGCCCTGAAGCGGCTGTCCTCGTCAAAGACCGCCACATTCAGCACGGATTCCTCCATCAGATACTTTTCCATCCGCCCTATCCAGCTTTGCTCCTGCTTGGTGAAGCGGTGCGCCCTTTTCAGCTTGTCCACCGCACGGCGGATTCTTGCCTCGTGGGAAATAAGTGCCGAACCAATGGCATACCGACGAATGAGAGTGATAATATCCGCCGCCATCTCCTCATTGGTCATCTGAGAAACAGCGGTGTTGAGCTGCGTGGTGGTGAAGCCCTCACGGTCAAGGGTCAGACGGAGATTTTTCAGGCTCTCACGGGTCAACTCCTTGGGACGGGTGCAGACGATATGGAGAGTGGCAATCTCGTTCATATTGGTGCGGACATACTCTGTAAAGGCATCCAGATAGTCCTCCGGCTTGCTGCCCTTGCCGTAGCCCCTGCCGTGGGAGAGCAATTCATCTTCCTCATTGGAAATGACCACCTTTCGCCCATGACGGATGCTGACGCTCAACAGCTCAAACAGCTCCTTTTGAGCAAGGAGACGGTTGCGGGCATCCTGCGGCTCACGGCTGCGAAGGTCGTCAATGAACTGCGTGGGGTCCATGCCGCCGGTCATGCTGATAAAATGCTCCAGCGTTTTGCTGTCCATATTCCGCTTCTGGCGTTGGAGCTTGGCAATGAGCTGATTGACCTGATTTTCAATCTGACGCTCATCCTCCATCACCTCAAACCCCTCTAAAAGCTGGGAATAGGTGGTGGAAGGGTTGGCAATGACGGGCTTCATGCCATTGACGGGTTCCAAAGATTCATAGACACCAACAGGGTCATAAATCTCAAAATGGGTCTTGTGAATAGCGGGACAAAGACGGGTGGCACGTCCCAACATCTGCTCAAAGAGGATACGGGACTTTACACGGCGCATGAAAACGAGGTTGGTAATCTCCGGCACGTCGATTCCCGTGGTCAGCAGGTCAACAGTCACGGCAATGCTGGGGTATCGCTCATTTTTGAAGCGTTTGATGGCTTCCTCCACCTTCTTCGGGTTGCCGCCGCCCACACTGCCAGTGATTTTCTTGATGGCATCATTGTCCACGCCGAGTTTGGTATAAATATCCTTGAGAATCTTGACGATGAGATCAGCGTGCTGGTCGTCTACGGCAAAAATCAGCGTTTTCCCCTGCTCCTCTGGACATTCAGGGTCAATATCACGGGCAATCTCCTCTAAAACGGTACGATTAAAGGGTTCCGTGATGACCTGACGGTTGAATTTCTCAATCTCGAAATCAAGCTCATCGTCCAGCAGCTCGGAATTGGTGATTTCACCTGTAATGGGGTCATAAACCGTGACAGTATCGCCGGACTTGTAATGGATGCCCTCTTTGCTCAGCTTGGTCTCAAAGGTGTGAGGTGCGTCATGGTCTACCAGATAGCCCTCAATCACCGCTTCACGATAGGTGTACTTGAAAACGGGCTGACCAAAGATTTCCGTGGTCTGCAAGGCGGGCGTAGCGGTCAGAGCGACCTTGACGGCATCAAAATACTCAATAACCGAGCGGTATTTGCTCTGATAATCCAACTGGTCACGGTAAAGAAGGTCATCTTCACCCATTTCACGGTCTAAAATATACCCTCTGTGTGCCTCGTCAATGATGATGAGGTCAAAATCCGTCACGGCTGGCATAGTCTCCTCCGTGTTGTAGAGGATACGCTTCACCATGCTTTGAACGGTGGCAACTTGGATGCGGGTCTCCTTGTCGATGCTCTTATCTTCCAGACCCTTGATGTTATAGATTTCGTTGAGGGTCATCAGGTCTTCCAGCTTGACCTCTTTGAATACGTCCTCTGCCTGCTGTCCCAACGCTGTGCGGTCAACGAGGAACAGGATACGTCGGAAACGACCGGCTTTGAGAAAACGATAAATCATGCCCAGAATGGTTCTGGTCTTGCCCGTGCCCGTTGCCATTGCCAGAAGGACGGATTTTTGACCGTTTACGATGGCATTTTCCGCCGCTCGAATCGCCCGAAGCTGATAGGGACGCAGATTCAGACCGTCCCTGTCGCACAGAATGTCATAGGAGAGGTCAGAAAGAGCCTGATTCTGGGTGGAAGTGTCTTTTTCCAGCAGCTCCAGCATACCGGAAGGACTCATCCAGCCTTTAAGGGCTTTGGGAGCGTTGTCGGCACGGCGCAGGTCGAGGAACCAGATGCCACTTTTTGTTTCAAGCTGTTCCAGATAAGGTCTGCCATTGGTGGCGAATACGAAGGGGACTTTGCAGTTGCCCCATGTGCTAATCTGATAAGCAGCATCTTCTTGACGGATGTTTCCGGCATAATCCTTACACTGATAATCAATGACAGAGGGAATATCCTTGTGGAGCGCCTTCGCCTCGATGATGCCCACCAGTTTCATGTCCACGAACAGGGCGTAATCAGCAAAGCCGTGGTTTCCCACTGTGGAATCCGTGGGCCATTCTGCGATAGCAATACAGCGTCCCTTTGCAGGACGGGTGCCTTTGGAATAGCAGAGCTTCTCTGTATCCGCTTCCCATCCTACCTTGCGGAGCTGTTCGTCAATGAGATAGCGGGTCTCAGCCTCGGATTTCTGACGCTGACTGGCTGCCCATCCAGCCTGCTTCTTACGCTCTTCCTTGGAGACCGTGGGAGCATCCTCTGCCTTCTTCTCAGCTTCGGCAAGCAGTTCCGTTTCTTTGGTGGAATCCTCTGCCACAGGAATCGGTTCGGTCTTCTGTCTGGGCATGACAAAGGGCTGATTCTGATAGTTCCAATCGCCGTAGGTCTGCATGAACCATTCACACAGCCCGTATGCCATCTGAATCAGAGTTTTGCCATCCTGCACAGAGGAAAAATTCTCATGAGTTGCCTTATTTCGGGCTTTACGAAGTGCATGGAGAATGTCAGAAAGCTCACGGGTGATATAGCCCTCTTTGGACAGGATGTTTATGCGGTTCGCTGCGGTATTGTCATAAGGAAGGGAAATTTTATCGTAAGTATAGATCAGATTCACAATGGTCTCAGCCATCATTCCCAGCTTCATGATGCAGGAATTAGAATCGGAATAGAGATAGCTTTCCGCCAATCCACCCATATGAGCCAAAACGGGGAAATCATCTGCAAGAAACAGGAAATTGGATTTCATGAGCAATCAACCTCCTTATGGAGTAAAATCGTTATTGTGCATATTATACCATCCCGTCATGTGTAATTCAATAAATGAGTGTAAATAGTTTTTTATATCTGTCCGACTTTGCACATGAGGAGCAAAGAAATGAAGAGAATCTCCATATCTCCCCTGAAAGGATAATGCAGAGATTCTTTTTTCAGCTCCAACGCACACTA
>JAKSQD010000091.1 GCA_024404315.1 Oscillospiraceae bacterium | reverse complement strand
CACTTTTTGAGCATAAAATGACTCCCACGGGACATTCCTGTGGGAGTTTTTTGCTGGCGCTTTCGCTTGACCCAATCCCAAACACCAGCACGGGCCCCGCTATGGTGAACATTTTCGCCGCCATACCGGTAATAAATCCCTCCCCAAGTGTCAAGTAAGGGACAAAAATTTCTTCATGTCGAAAGCACACACTTTTTACAGATACCGAGCCAATTCTGTCAAATAATCGGTTCTTCCATCGAGAATTCGAGTAACTATGATCTCTTTCTCCCCAATAGAATAAAACACCAGATAATTGACAACAACCATATATCGAATATTGCTCTCTAATCCGTCAAATTTGGAAGAAAGCAGTCTGCCCATTTCGGGATTCTCTCTCAGAAGTTCGGCTTTTTTCAAGATATTCCTCTGAATCCTGTCAGCTGCCGCCACATTCCCCAGATAAGAAGCAATATAGTCATAGATGTGCCGAAGGTCAGCAATCGCCAACGGGCGGTAAGTCAGCTTCATAACTCCACACCCAACATCTTATAGACATCTTCCGCAGGAATGGGGTCGCCGGACTGTTCCCCCTTTTCCAGCTCACTCATCAGACGGTTTAAGGCTTTTGCTTTTCTGACTTCGGCACTTTCAGCAGGAATCGCAAAGGGCAGACCGCCCACATTGATGGACTGCTGGATGAACACATTGATTGCCTGAGTCAGTGTCAAACCATTCTGAGCGTAGACCTCTTCCACCTGTTTTCTGATTTCAGGGTTGATTCTGAAACGAAACGTGTCTGTTTTAGGGGCAGAAATAATAGTTTCCATTGACATTCCCTCCTTATTTGTGATTATCTTTAGTATAACGAAACCCAAAGGGAATGTCAAGTAATTTGTAGCTACATTGTGACTACGCCCTCATCAAACACAATATCAACCCATACACCACGCTTGACCCGATACCGAACACCAGCACCGGCCCCGCAATGGTGAACATCTTTGCCGCCATGCCGCTGATGAACCCCTCGGTTTTAAACTCCATAGCCGGACTAACAATAGAGTTGGCAAACCCCGTCACCGGAATCAGCGTACCAGCGCCCGCTCGCTTGGCAAGGTCGTCATAGACGTTCAGGCCGGTGAGCAGCGCCGACAAAAAAATGAGCGTAATCGTCACCCAGGTGCCCGCATCCTCCTGGCTGCTGCCCAGCCGCTGGTAAAGCAACGAAAGCCCCTGACCCAAAGCGCAGATTCCACCCCCCACGCAAAACGCCCAGCACAGATTTTTTTTGACCGTGGAAGGCTTGGCATATTGTTTCACCAGCTTCTCAAACTCTTCGTTCGTCATATCCATTGCTTTTCCTCCCGGTTTTAGAACTCTCTATCAGTATTCCCCTGTCTTTTTCTTCTATGCGGCAAAATCACCACAACAATCCTAACGGTTCGATTGATTTTTTGTCACACAGTCGATGGTTTTTCCATATCCCCTATGCTATACTCTGGGAGAAAAGACGCCGGGCAGCTTTGGAATAGGTAGCTCCGCCCGAGCAGAAAAGAGAGGTTTTTTCCTATGGGATGGGAAGCAATCAAAAAAGAAAGGCTCCTCCTGCTTGTGTGGGAAGGCATCAAAGAGGGGCTCACCGAGGGCTTGATTGAGATTTTGGAGATCTGGGCCAGACTGGAAGTGTATGTCACCCGTGAGGTGAAAAGCTTTTTCAAGTGGTTTCTCTTTTCCGTGGCAGTGGGTATCACTGTGGGCGCTGTGGGCGCTGCCTTTCACCACGCCGTGGAAATCGCCACTGAGCTGCGCCGGGAGTTTCCCTGGCTCATTTTCCTGCTGCCCGTGGCGGGTCTGCTGATCTATGGCATGTATCACCTGATGAAGATGGACAACGACGGCGGAACCGAATTCGTTCTGGCTTCCGTCCGTGACGCTCGTTATCTACGCCCCGTGATGGTTCCGCTCATCTTCCTTTCCACCACCCTGACCCACCTCTGCGGCGGCTCCGCTGGCCGTGAGGGTGCAGCCTTGCAGATTGGCGGCGGCATCGCTTCGTTCCTGGGTCGTGTCATCCATCTGGACGACATGGACGAGCGTATTATCACCATGGCGGGCATGGCCGCTGGCTTCTCCGCCCTCTTCGGCACTCCGCTGGCAGCCGCTGTCTTTGCCATGGAGGTAGCCAGCGTGGGCACGATGTATTATTCCGCCATTGTCCCCTGCTTTTTCTCTTCCCTGCTGGCCGACATCGTAGCCAGTCACCTGGGCTGCTCCGGCACGAGCTTTGTGGTGTTCAACGCTCCTGATCTGAATGTGGTGACAATGCTCCGCATCATTGCTCTGGGTGCGTTCTGCGGCATGATGGCAAACATTTTCTGCCGTGTCATGCGCTGCTTCGGCTGGACGTATCGCCACGCCATCAAAAAACAGTGGCTGAAGGCCATTGTGGGCGGCGTTCTCATCATCCTGATGACCCAAGTCTTCGGCACCGACTACAACGGCGCAGGCATGAATATCATTGCGGACGCTTTGGGCGGTCGTGCGGAAACCTGGGCATTCCTGCTGAAAATCCTGTTCACCGCCATCACCTTAAACGCTGGCTTCAAGGGCGGCGAAATCGTTCCTTCCTTCTATATTGGTGCTACCTTTGGCTGTGTCATCGCTCCCCTGCTGGGGCTGGATCCCAGCTTTGGTGCCTCTGTGGGCATGGTCTCTGTCTTCTGCGGCGTGACCAATTCCCCCATGACCTCCATCCTGCTGGGCTATGAGCTGTTTGCTGGCGTGGGCGTTGCTCCTTTGGCACTGGCTGTGGCCGTGAGCTATATGCTCTCCGGCTATACCGGCCTTTATCACGAGCAGAAGGTGGTTCACTCCAAGACCAAGACCGTTGTCATCGACAAAATGGGCACGGAAGAGTACTTCAACCGGGAAAATGACCTAAACCCCGAGGATGGCGTGGAGAAATCCTAATTTTATCAACCAAAAAGCACCCTGTTTCTCACCGAAGCGTGAAAAGCAGGGTGCTTTGTTTTGGTCCAATCGGAATCGGGTTTCAATTGCCTGCGGCTTCTACGGTGTGGTTACGGATGATGAACTGAATCAAGTCCTTCACCGTTCTGTAGGGCTGGCGGTTGGTGCGGTAGGTTAAATACAGGCTGCGGCTCTGATTCAATCCTTCCAAGGGAAGCTCCACCAGTCGTTCCCAGGGCAAGCCCTCAATTTTGGCGACGATGGCAACGCCCACCTGCTCGGCCACCAGCTGCGCAATGGCCATTTCAGTGCCCGCCTGGTGACACAGCTTGGGCTGGCAAGCCTGATCTTTAAAGAAGGAATCCACCCGCTCTCTCATGCTGGTGTGGGCGGAATACGTCACCAGCGGATGCGCCATGATCTGCTGACAGGTAATGGGCTTTCCGGTTCTATGATAAGCACGTTCCAGCGGATGTCCTTTTGGAGCGATTAAAACGAGCGACTGCGTGAGAATCGGAATCTGAGTTAATTCGGGATGCCCATCAATGCGGGAGCACAAAGCCAGATCCGCCGTATTGTTGTTCAGCGCCGTGACAATTTCCACCGTGTTCATCTCCACCGAGCGAAGACTGGTGGGAGGCACTTTTTCTGCCTCCTGAAAGCCACGGAGAACCATGGGAAGGAACTGCTCCGCCATGGGCGCTACATAAGCAACGGTGAGATATTCCTCCGAGGTATCTCGAATGCGCTGCATCTCCTGCTTGGCTGCCTCCACATCCGTCAAAATACGCTTGGCGTGAACGAGAAATATCTCTCCTTCCGGGGTGAGGCGAATGCCTCTTCCATACTTTTCAAACAGAGGAAGTCCCAGTTCCTTTTCCAGCTTGTCAATGGACATGCTGAGGCTGGGTTGAGCGATCTTGAGCTCACGCGCCGCTTTTGCCATGTGCATGAGTTCCGCTGTTTTCACAAAATAGTTGATTTGATTGAACGTCATTTGCCTGCAATCTTCCTTTCCTGACTGCTCTCCCAAAGCAGTGATTCTGTCTCGTTTTCTGTCCGTCTGCCTTCGTCCAGGAAAACGCTCATGTATCCGCTCCACTTTTGAAGCGAGCAAAGACCTTGCTCTTTTTACTATACCAAAAAACAGGTTTTTGTCAATCAGAGGAAATGAAAGAAAAATACTTCCGCCCAAAAGATTGGCCATCTGCACTGCACACATGCCCCAATCCTTCTCCCAATTCTCTCTGTTTTGCGTTCTGCCTTTCACACCGAAAGCAAAAAGAGCAGAAAAAAGCGGCTCCAAAAAGGCAGAACCTCTTTGAAGCCGCTGGGCAGGAAAATCAGAAGCGATGACGCAGAATTACAGCTCCTTGATGGCGGGAGCAAAATCGGCGTACTTAGCGACCTTAGCGTCGCACTCTTCCTTGGTGGCGCCGTTGGCCAGGATATAAACCTTAATCTTGGGTTCGGTGCCGGAGGGACGGATGATGAAGGTAGTGTCATCGGCGGTGACATACTCGACCACGTTGGAACCCTTCAGCTCCATCTCGGTGACAGCGCCGGTGGCAACGTCGGTGGACAGGCCGGTCTTGTAATCCTTAGCGGTAACGACCTTGACACCAGCGACCTCAGCCATGGGAGCCTCGTGCAGCTTTGCCATGATTTCAGCCATCTTTGCCATACCGTCCAGGCCGGGCATGACCAGGTTCATGGTCTTCTCAGCATAGAAGCCATACTTGGCGTAGCAATCCTGGAGAGCGTCATACAGAGTCTTGCCCTGAGTGGCATAGTAAGCGGCCATCTCAACAGCGACAACGATAGCAGTAACAGCGTCCTTATCACGGGCATAGTCACCGAACAGGTAGCCGCAGGACTCCTCGAAGGAGAAAATGACCTTACCCTCGCCGGACTGCTCCAGCTTGTCCTTCTTCTCGCCCAGGAACTTGAAGCCGGTGAAGGTACGAGCGCACTTGACACCGTTTGCCTCGGCGACCTTGGTAGCCATAGCGGAAGAAACGATGGTGGTGTTGCAGTAAGCATTCTCAGGCAGGATGCCCTTGCGCTTACGAACCTGGATGGCGTAATCCTCCAGCAGGATGCCGGTCTGGTTGCCGGTCAGGACGACATACTCACCGGCGGAGTTCTTGACCATCAGACCAACACGGTCAGCGTCGGGGTCGGAACCACAGATCAGGTCGCAGCCATGTGCCTTTGCCAGGTCAACAGCGTAGGGATAGAAGCCCTCGGGGTTCTCGGGGTTGGGGGACTTGACGGTGGGGAAGTTGCCGTCAATGACCATCTGCTCGGGGACGCAGTAGACATTCTTCATGCCCAAGCGCTTGAGTGCTTCGGGAATGAGCTTGTGGCCGGTGCCATGGAAAGGCGTGTAGACGATGCCGAAGGTGTCGGCGATCTTGGCGACAGACTCGGTGTCGATGACCTGACCCATGACTTCCTTCAGAAAAGCCTCGTCGGTCTCAGCGCCCAGAATCGTGACCATGCCGGAAGCCTTTGCCTCGTTCAGATCCATATTCTTGACATCGGTGAAGATGTCCAGCTCCTTCATCTTGGCAGCAACGACATCAGCGGGGCCGGGAGGCAGCTGTGCGCCGTCGCTCCAATAGACCTTGTAGCCGTTGTATTCCTTGGGGTTGTGGGAAGCGGTGATGTTGATGCCAGCCTGTGCGCCGTAGTAACGGACAGCAAAGGAAACCTCGGGAGTAGGACGCAGCTCGTCAAACAGCTTGACCTTGATGCCGTTTGCAGCCAGGATAGCAGCAGCGGTCTCAGCAAACTCCTGAGAGTGGTTGCGGCAGTCGCAGATCACGACAACGCCCTTTTCCATGGCTTCGGGACCCTCGGCCTTGACGACCTCGGCGAAGGCCTGGGTAGCGTGGCCGACAACGTGACGGTTCATCTGATGCAGGCCGACACACATGGTACCACGCAGGCCAGCGGTACCGAACTCCAGAGGACCAAAGAAGCGGGTTTCAATCTCCTTGGGGTCATTCTTGATGGCCTCCAGCTCGGCCTTCTCCTCTGCGGACAGGGCGGGACTGTTGAGCCACTTTTCATAAGTTTCCATATAGGACATAATAAAAGCACCTCCGAATGAATGTTTCAGCGTGAAATTCACTACTTCAATTATACAAAAGTCCACAGCAATTGTCCAGAGACAAATGGTGTTTTTCACAAAAACATGGAACAGGGTTTGTTTTGGAAATAAAGAGGCGGTTGCGTTTCTGATAGAGGTAGAAAAAAGCGGGAAACAATCCAAAAGACTGACCGTTTCCCGCTGGGTTATGATTTCTTTGTGGTAACGGAGAAACCGAACGGTATCTCAGCTTCTCCATGATATACCATTATAGCAAGTAAGTCAATATACCAAAACAGATTATCATATAATAAATACACCCTATAATAGGAGGCGCATTTGTATGATTTATCAACGGATTCGAGATTTAAGAGAAGATAAGGACTTAAAACAGCAAGACATTGCAGATGCAATTGGATGTTCTCAGGTATGCTATTCTCGTTATGAATGCGGAAAGAGAATGATTCCACCTGAAATTCTCATAAAATTAGCTGTGTTTCATCACACCTCCACCGATTATCTTCTTGGCCTGACCAACAACCCGAACCCCTATAACGACCTCAAAAAATAACCGCCCATTCCAAACGGAGTGAGCGGTTTTTGCGTTATGTTGAACGGAAAAGGTGATAGTAAGAAAGTAGATTGTGATTGGATGGAATCACCCCTCAGTCGCCTTAC
>JAKSQD010000090.1 GCA_024404315.1 Oscillospiraceae bacterium | reverse complement strand
ATTTCAATTCACGCCCCTGCGAGAGGGGCGACCTTCCACTTAGCATATAACATGAACAGCGCTGGCAAGTCACATTTGCCACGAACACCCATGGTCTCTGAGAAGACATCGTACTCATAGAGCTTGATATGGTCTCCTCTGCGCTCTACACGCTGAGTGTGTACCTTTTCATGCTCCATTCGTCCCTTTGCCGTGTCACTGCTCTCTCTCCAAAGCTGTTCATTCATCACGAGAGCCGCTCGTCTCAGGCAGTAACCGGAATGGGTCAGCTGACTCAGCAGCAGTTCATTTTCTTCATCCCTCATGGAACCAGCTCTCGTCCTCGGGCAGAGCATTCCATACGGGAGCTTCATAGGGATTGGACTGGAAACCCATTTCTACACCCTTGGGGACACGGTTCAGATGAACCACCGCCTCATAATCATGGTAGCTTCTGGGAGTCTCAATCCCCTCCTTCTTGGAAACGCTGACCAGCTCGAACAGCTTATGAGCAGGCGCACAGCCCAACTTTGCCTGACGCTTTCTCTGCTTCTCGTCAGAATCTGTGCCAACATGACGGAAGATAATAAGAGGAGACACAACGGACATTTCGCCCTTGCTGGCGGAGTGGTCATGCTCGTACATATTCAAAAGAGCTTCAAAGAGGATGCTGAGGTCACGATCATCGAAGCCTGTCTCCTCTGCCAGATTTGCACTGATAAAACCACGCACCTCGTACAGACCAAAGGGAATCAACTGCTTGCGTCCCATGGTTCGGAGCTTTTCTTCAGGCTGTTCGCTCTCCCACTTCTCATAATCGGCCACGGTCTTGGCATCCTTGGGATTGTCTGCAACTGCCATACGGGTGATGGAAATATCCAGAGGCAGGATGGGGTCAAGGCTCTTGCCAAAGGAAATTTGAACAGGGCCACGCACCTGACCGGCATTGGGGCCGGTGGACATCACTGCGCCGAAGGTACGAACATCATAAAACAGCTCACAAGCCTTCTGTCTTCCCTTGTAGACTGCTTCCTTCGACTTTGCGCACTCCTCAAATCCTGCCTCCTTCTTGGCACGGGCAATATGACGGTTGATGTTGGTGGACTGCTGAATGATGATGTTCATGCCGTCCTCATCGTGGTATGCGAGGTCAACATAATTGCGAATGCGGCGCTTGGTGGCAACATCGGTGATAAAGCCCTGCATGGTCTGAGGATCAATGCGGAGAGCGTTGCCCATATCGGGATCACCGTTGGGATTACAGTTGGTGCAGGCGACGTAGTACATAAATTCGTAACGATTCTGGATTGCCATGTTGATTTCCTCCTTTTTATTTAGACTGTTCCTTTGCCTTTTTTTCGGCAATGCGGTCAATGCGTTCCTTGGTCTGCTTGGCGCTCATCTGATAGTAACCGAGGGCAAATTCGCTCTGCTCCTCCAAAGAGAGAACAGCAGGCAACTTTCCTTCCATATGAGTGGAGATTTCCTCCATTTCCTTCTTGAACTTGTCTGCAAGCCACTGATTTTCCATCATTTCCAGATGATGCACGGACATTTTGCTCAATCTGCCAATTACCAATGCAGGAGTCTGAATGGCAGAGGCATAAAACCGCTGCATGATAGTAGCGTTGACATCGGGCATCGCCGCTTGCTGGATATTCTCAAAAATTGCCATCATTGCTCCGCAGTAATAGGCGTTGCTATGATATTCGGGATTATACTCTTTCATCAGGACATCTCCTTTGTTTTTACTGCGAATCAGCCACACCTTGAGCCACTGACAGGCAAGACCGATGCGGCGTTTGCTGATTTCTTCCTCAGCGTAGAGTTTCGAGCGGATATGGTTCAGGGCACGAATCGCCACCGTATCAGGCAGAGGGCAGCCGGTCAGAATAGCGGTATAGACCGTAGGCGTCAGACCGGACAGCTCCTTTCCCAGACGCTCAAAGGGTCTGGTCTCTCCCTTCTGGTAGCTCAACAGGCTCAGCATTCTGGCTGTCAGCTTGACGGGCTTGATGGGTGCGGTTCCAGCGGAGTTGGTCAGCTCCAAATCATCATGCCACTGACGCAGACGCTTTTGAAGTTCTTCATAGCTGCCCCGCTCATAGCGCCGAATCATCACTCGTCCTGTGACGCCGCTCAGAAGAAGGATAAAATAGCTGACATCGCCGAGATAAGATGTCCTCGTCCCATCATCAACGCTTTCCACCAGTGCATCGGCGGCTTTGACGGCGGAGATGTTCTTTTCCTGCCACTCCTGAGCCTCATCAATCTGCTCCTCAGCGGCTTCTTCCTCGTCATCGTCTCCGAAATCACCCAAAAGGTCGGCATTGTTCTGAATGATGTCTTCCTCCGGTGCTAAATCCTTGTCGTACCAGTGAACAAATTTCATTCCTGCCAGAACGGGTGCTCTTGCAAGCAGGTCATCCAGTGCCGCCTTAACTCCTGCGTATGCTTCCTCAGAGACAGGAGCGTTTGCCGCCTGTTTTAAATCGTAGGACAGGAACGCATTTTTATCAAAGCAGATCAAGGCATCACCTCTGCCGTGACCACCCACGCTATGAAGTCCTTGGACTGGTGGGGTAGTTGCCATAGGCGTTGTCTTTGCGCCGGTTATCAGGCAAAGCGTCTGCCCTTTATCGTCATTCTTTTGAAACTGTCGGCGGAATTTCTGCCACCAGCTCAAGACCTTTTCACCCTCTAAAATGGAATAGCCATCCACCTTGAAGGAAATGCGGTCAGCGGGCTTGACTTTATTCTGATCCAGCTTTTCACGAATCTTCTGAGCTGTCTCTTCATTTTCTAACGCATCGGCGCAGAGTAACAGTTTCGGCTCAGCCTGTCCGCCGTCCCTCAGTGCATGAAGAAAAAAACGGCCTTTTGCAGTCGGCTCCTCTGGAATCACGACAGAACGCTTCTCCACCAGAATATTGCTTTTATCCTTTCCGTTGGCGAGACTGCCAATGTCAGGGGCGGAAATTGCTTCTTCTGACCCCATTTCAATATCTAAAAAACGTCCGTTGGCATCCAGTGAGATATAGGCTTTTACGGTCTTTTTGACATATCCCGCAGGAAGGATGAGTTCACGGCGTTTTGCATAGTTGTAGAGCGCATTCAGCATGACTTATCCTCCTTTCAGAACTTCGGGACTGTCGTATGGTGGCACATTCACCACGCCGTTTTCCATCACAGCGTGGAACAGGGACAGCTTGGGCGATGTCTTCTTTTTCACGGAATAATCGTGCAGATCAAAGACATCATAGACCATAAAACCGGCATCTAAGGAGACAGGAATCGGCGGTTTTACACCGTCGCTCTCTTCAAAATAGCACTCAAATTCACGAAGTCCCAAAGAGGGCTGCATAAAGCACTTGCCCCCACGGATACGGCGGTAAGCCTGCTCGTAAAGCTGCGCTTCTTTTCCCATGAATGCTTCTCTGGGAACGATAACCGCCGCAATGCGATAGCGAACATTTTGAAGGGCAACCGTCTGACGCTGAGTGCGCTCCTCGTCGGTATAGATGGGCTTATTGCTAACTGTGCATTTCACTTCATTCCGTTTGAAGCTGATGTAACGAATGGGGTTCAGCACCTCAATTCGAGTAATCTGCCAGTAAAACTCCTTGGGCTTGCTGTAGATGGCGGAAAAGATACCTCTCGCCGCCGATGGGGTGGGAAATGGATAGGTCAGTCGTTCCACTTTTGCCTGCGGCTGGGAGAAACAGGCAAAATCTCCCCAAACCTCTAAACAGATTTCTTTCAAATGATTCACCTCCGTTTTTAGTGCTCCTCTTCTTTGGAAGTGAGGAGCAACCTTATAAAATACTTATATTTTTCAATTCACTCCTTCTCCACTCCGCACAGTTCTCACCATGTGAAGCGTTTGAAGGATAGCATCAGGAAATTCCTGTCATATATGTGTTATATGAATTGAATCTGTATTTGTCAAGTTATATTTACCAAAAAACGTCAAGTTCTACCTTCTCAGGGAATTGCAGTCCCATCTCCTTGGAATACAAGTCACTGTGCTGAGGACGCAGGACATAGACGTTGCTTTTTTTCGAGCTGTAGCCGTTGGCTCTCTGGGGCGGATAGTTCAGCGGTTCGGCGTAGGTATCCAGTTCGTTGAGCTTTCCGAAGGAGACATTGACCATAATCGGTGCGGCACGCTTTAGCAGCCACGGGGTCACGCCGTTCTTTTTGCCCTCTTGCTCAAGCTCGTGATACAATTCCAGCTTACCGCCATAGGGAACAATGACCTGAACACCGTGATTATCTATCAGTTGATAGGCTTTATCTACGTCCTCAAAGCTGCCCTTTTCAATGGCTTCCCTCAGTTTCTTCTTGTCTAGCGCATCATAAAACAGCAGCTCATAATACTCTTTGATGTGCTGAGGATTGTGGATATCAATTTCGTGTCGGCTCGCAACGATTTTGACATCTTTTGCAGCATTACCATATTGTTTACCGGGATAAATATCACCATCATTTCCTTCTGGTACAAACACAATCACCTGTCCGCCGTTGGGAAGCCGTCCGTTTCTGTTACACCGTCCCGCCGCCTGAATGATGGAGTCCAGCGGTGCCAACGCACGGTAGAGCACATCAAAGTCAAAGTCTACGCCAGCCTCAATGCACTGGGTCGCCACCAAACGACACGGCAATCCATCCTTTAGCCGCTGATTGATTTTGGCAACAATCTTACGCCGATGGGCTGTGCAAAGGTCAGTGGTGAGATAAAACAATTCGTCTTGAGAGCATCGCTCCTCCAACAGATGATAGAGCTTTCGGGCGTGCTTTCTTAGGTTCACGATGGCGCAGACGCTTTTTTGCGCAAACATCTCATCAGCAATATTCTCCAAAGGAGTTTCCATATCCAATCGCCATTCCACCTTAGTCCGTCTGAGTGCGTTATAAAGCTCCTGATTCTCAGGAAGGATTTCAGTGGGACACCAGTCTCCTTTCATTTCAGGAATCGAGGCAAAATCGGGCTGTGTAGCAGTAGAAAAGACCATTGTGGTTTTGTAACGCTGACAAAGCTCATTGACTGCTTTCAGTGTCGCAGTGGTTAAGTCCGCAGGAAGGCTCTGCGCTTCGTCAAAGATAACCACACTGTTTGTGATGTTATGGAGCTTACGGCAGTCAGTTGGTTTTTGGGCAAAAAGTGTCTCGAAAAACCGTACTGATGTGGTAACGATGAACGGTGTACTCCATCGCTCGGAAAAAATACGCTGTGTATCGTCCAGATTGCTCTGACTGTGGTCTTCCAACAGGTCGGGAATCATACTGCGATAAACTGCCGCATTCTGTTCGGTCAGTGTCAGGAAGGGCAGCACAACAATGATGCGTTTTTTATTCCATTTCTCGCAGTGACGGAGGGCAAAATGCAGAAGCGCCAGTGTTTTTCCTGTTCCTGTGGGAGCGGTTAATGTGAAAAGTCCCGGTTCCTGCTCACCTGCTGCACCGCATTGCTCAAAAACCTGCTCACGGAGCTGATTGACCTGAGAATTTGCCGTAGACTGACAGGCTATACTGTTTTTGAAGTCATAAAGCCTTTTTAGCAGCTCTTTGGCATCAAAATCTGTATTTTCGCTGTTGTCCAGATAGGATTTATCCTCATCACTGGCAGAGATACTATAGTCTGCATCCACCAAACAGGAGAAAAGCATACGGGTGAAAAGCATTTTTTCAAGATTTTCCTCCACTTTTTTGAACGTTGGGCAGTTCATTTTCGGAAAACGAAAGGTTGGAAAATCATTTTGAAAAGCATTGCGGGCTTTGATAAAGTCTTGTTTCGTTTCGATAGTGTTGTTTTTTTGTGATGGAGTGCTGGTATCCTCTGAATTGAGCCAGCCTTGCACATACTTTTCCACTTCGCTGTATTCCTTGAGGCCGTTATGGTGTCCGGCTATTGCCTCAACAATGGGGTGATATGCTTTATTTTTAGCGGCTTTTTGATAGAGCATAATCGCTCCACCCAGAGCGTGGTCTCCTGCCTGTCTCCTGCGAATCAGAATATCCTGAAAGTAGTCGGTATATTTTCCAAAATCGTGGAATAATCCCGCAACTTTTGCCGGATTTTCCATGTCAATCGATTGTCCAAATTGCTCTGCCAAATCAGAGACTTTTTGAAGATGGTCCCGGTTGGTCGGTTGAGTTCCATCCGGCATTTTTGATTTTGCATAATAAACTCTCATTCACGTCACCTCTTATTCATATCATATCATGTTCTGTCCATTGAAACAATTACAAATCACCCCATATCTGCCCGGATAGACGGATACATAAAATAACAGCTGTCAGAAACATTCTAACAGCTGCCTTTTGGTATTTTTCCGGTAATTTCGTATAATAGCGATGTGGGGTTTTGACTGAAATGTCGTCCTAGCGTCTTTCATCAGATTTACGGCACGTAGAGCAGCATCCGCAAACTTGCTGTGGAAATTGCCATCGTAACACAGAATCATTATTACGACAAGATTCAAACAACATCGAAAAAGTTGTAAATTTATTTTTCACCCTTCAAAAATCTGACCCCAATTTTGACCCCTTACAGGATAACACCAACGAAAACGCAGTGGATTTATTGGATAAAAAAGTAGTATTCTCCCTCCAACTCAGAGAGAAAACACTACCAATTATGACTGATTAGTATTCAGAACAAGTAGTTCGAATCTCTTCGCCCGTACCAAGAAATCCAGTCAGAAATGACTGTTTTTTTGTTTTCTACGAACTTTTTGATGGTTCGGATGCGGCGAAAATGAAATTGACGCTTATTTGCCGCTTATTCGAAAAATTGAAAAGTCGGGGCTGGTCGCCTTTTCTATCGTTTCTCTGCGCAACCCCCGTATGTGTAAAGTGCTATAGGTTGAATTTGGAATAGACAAACCTATTATCTTGTGCTATACTTCCAAT
>JAKSQD010000009.1 GCA_024404315.1 Oscillospiraceae bacterium | reverse complement strand
CGACAAGGCTGATCTAAATTGCCGTGCAGAGTGGCCTACGGGGACGGGATTTACAATATTTTCTTTTTAGCCAGCCATATTGTATATAGGGGCTATCAAAAGTCCCTTTTACAATATAATACTGGACATTATTCAAGCAGCTTTACGATGGATGTATATGGTGCGGTCAGCGAGACCATGAAGCGTGACACGCAGGATAAAATGCAGAACTACATCAAGCAGGTATCCAATCTGTGAGACGATAAGGGTCAAAATCCTCTCAAAAAAGTTTCACTTTCGTCCATCGAATCCAATGAGTCTAATGCGTTTTATCGTAACTTTTTGAACAATTTCACAGAAAACAAATTTACCCCAGACGGGACGCAAAATCCTGTCTGGGGTAAAAACTGGGGTAGAACGAATTTTTACGAATCAGAATCCAAACATTTCACCCTTAAAAACCGCCCAAAAGCAAAGAAAAATCCGAACCCCGAAAGGTTCGGATAATCTTTTGTTGGTGCGCGAGGCGGGAGTCGAATTGTGAAACCGAAATCTTTTGAATATTTTGAGTACAATTCACTCCATTATTTCTGTATCTGAGCAAAAATCAGTCTAATAATACCACACAATATTTCATTTTGTGTTCCTGTTAAGGGTCAAAATAAGGGTCAAAACTCCATCGTGCTTGCCGATGGAACCGGTCACATTTGAAGGAGTTTTGTTATGTACCACGAAAAGTTGCAGTTTTCACTTTTTACGCCGATTCGTGATTTCTCTGAGCTGTCCGAGCAGTATGAATCCATTGGACGCTATGGACAGCTCTATCAGGAGCATCTGGAGAAAATCGACAAAAAGTTGTATCAGTTCTACACCCTCACGGGTCAGCTTTGGTCGCTGGCTGCGGAAATTGAGATGCAGGCTGTGACCATGAAGAAGAATCTCGTTCAGGAGATGCTGGAGGAGATGGATTGGAATGGACGCTCTGATGGGGAGGAGATGGATTGGAATGGACGCTCTGATGGGGATGATATGGATGCCATCAATGATGCCGCTGAGAGGATCGTCCTCGCTGAGCTGATCTATGCGTGAGGTGAACGGATATGACGAACAGAGACAGAGAATTTCTGAACACCGTAATCGGAGAACGCCTTGAACAGCTTTACGAAGAACATATAGACGAGCTGCGTCCCCACAAAGACGAACTGATAAGATTGGAAAAGGGCTACTGGTCTGCCTTGGACAAGCTGAGCGAGGATGATTCAGAAGCTATTCAGGCATTTACCGAGCATACATTTCACCAGTCCGCTAATGTGGAGAAGGTGATGTACCGGCTGGGTGTGATAGATGGAATCAAATTGACAAAGATTTTTGACTTGTATAAATAATTAGCATAAGGATGAGATGATGAACTTCTTCTCATCCTTTAAATTTTATTCAGCTATACTTCCATCCGCAAGATTCAGCTGAAGTTGCATACTATTTTCAGTGTGTCTTTCCATTTGAGTGCGCAACGTAATTCTAGCGGTTTCTGTTGATTCATCTAAGTCAAATAAAAACTTCTTCATCACATTGTAGCGAATCATTCTATTTGTGTGCTTGTTTAATCCTTCAGACGACGCAAGTTTATATTTTTTTAACAAATCAAAGAGATTTTTTTCGTTTTCATGCAGTTCTGAGGATATATCCATATCATTATTAAATACAGAATAAAGCGCCACAAATTGCTCAAAATTATAAATATATTCATGACTAAGTGGGATATTTTGACGCTGCATATAAAAAATAACGCTAAATAATGTGTACAATTGAGCCTTTCGTCGGAGAAACTTTGATACTTCATCATTAGTGAAAAAAGATTGTATCGTTTCAATTGCACGGCAGACGCTTGATTTATCGTTTTCAGCATCTTCATATCCAACTTGAAGTTCATCATAGGCTTGATTCAAAGCCCCTTGATCTGTTTGGTCAATAATTCCATTTCTAAAAAGTAGAATTAAAGATGCACAAAATTCAACATCTTTCATTCTTTTAACGTCTGTATTAGTAAATAGTTTCTTGTCTTCCCATAAGGTACATTCCGATATTTCTCTTGCCAGGGCAGCAAATTCGCCAGATACACTATTTCTCTTTTCTTGATCATTTAAATTATAGTCAGTTAAATTTAAACGGTTAAACATCGTGATAATGTCATCACGTGTTGCTCCAGGATCAATATCGATAACCATTAACTGATAATTCCAAAAATCTGTTTTTTGAGAAGCACTTAACTCTCGAAATGATTTATCAGCATATGAATTTTGTGCAGATAAATCTAATAAATCATGGCGTTTAAGTTTATATTGATCATCGATAAAATCATAAATTGCTTTTATCCTCTGCTGACCGTCGACAATGTGAGTTATGGACTCTCCAGTTTCGGGATCAGTTTCTGCTTTCCAAAAAAACAGTGGAGGTATAACCAAATTCAATAGAATTGTTTCTATTAATCTGATTTTATCCCTATTCCCCCATACGGCACGACGTTGATAGGTCTCATCCACAATTAGTTTTCCTTCTTTGAACATACTATATATTTCACTAATTGACTTCTTATTATCAACAAATTTAAACATTCAAAGATTCCTCCATTTTTGACTTTGCTTTTGTGATGCCAATAAGTTGATATTCTTCCAGATCATCCCAACTCCGATATAGTCGATATGTAATTGGGTGAATAAAGCCTAGGTTATCTTGCAATTGGACATTTGCTGGAGAAATTAATTTGCTCCATTTTTTCTTTATTCCTTGAAATCTAATTAAATCTTTTTCATTTATATAACCTCGAAATATTGAAGCCGCAATTCTATTATAGTATGTTTTATTGAAGGGAGCATGAATAGTTTTTTCCTGCCTTAATGCTGACCAATACTCTGTGTAAAGTTGATCAGAAATTATTGCAATATCAATGTCGGAAGAATTAGTTGATGGGGTCTCTTCATGGAAAGGTTTAAGCAGTTTATTTGGAGATAGACTAAAACCTGTTTTTGCACTACCAACAATTTGACAATTATGAAAATTTATGCCGAAATTAGTTGAAACAATTTCTTTGAAGTAATCCATTTTATCGATTATTTCATTTTGTGGAGTATGAAGATAATCTGATAAATACCAATTGTGAGACTTCACAATGTGTTTAAGGTAAAATTCTTTAGAATCTAATGTTGACAAGTCACTTTTTATTATTTCTTGACTGACCATTATAATCACCTATTCTAACTTTTCAATCCATTCACATAAATCGTTTGCAATTCCGAGTGCCAATAAATAAGGTACACCATTTCCTATCATTTTAAATTTTTCAGAGAGAGATAATTGTGGTAACAATTCAAAACTTGATGGTAATGACTGAATTGCTAATGCTTCGGCAACACTAATCCGTCTCGGGAGATAAGGATGTAAGTGAACTTCATTATTTCCATACGCAGCAGTTGGCGAGTATCTCCATCTGTGTAAACGTTTGAAAGATTTTCCGCTAATATCTCCTTCTGCGATACTTATAAATCGTTGCATATTTTTTACACGAAATATATTTTTACTATTTAAATGATTCTGCACATCATTCTTTCGAAACCAATATTCAACGGTTAATGAAGGAATGATTCCATCAGGACGTTCTAAATCGCTATTGGCAGCAAAAGCTCTAACTGTTGGCCAAGTAAGGCTCTTAATATAATCAAGATCAAACTCTCTGTGATTCCCTATTTTATATACAATATTATTACCAAAAGTTCTTTTTCTAAAGCCTACTAATATAAGTCTTTCTCGATCTTGAGGAACTCCATAGGTTAATGCGTTTTCAATAGAGTCAAAAAGTTCGTAACCTGAAGAGAGCAACTCTTGTTTCATTCTATCATAGAATTCTTTGTGTTTCTTTGTCTGATACAATCCTTTTACATTCTCTAGCACAAAAAAATCAGGTTGACGTTTTTTTATTAGCTCAATATATACTGATGTTAATTGACCATTCTTTCCATCTGCTCCTTTGTTCTTTCCAGCCGTTGAGAAATCAGGACATGGTGGCCCTCCAATAAAACCTATATAACGATTTGCTCGATTAGTATAATTCGGAAAAGTTTTATTCCAATTATCATCTAATAGGTAGTACCTTACATCTTCGTGGCTATATCCGTAAACAGGGGTATGAAGATTATTTCTTCTCGCATATTGATATGCCGTAAGAAAATGTTCGTTATATTCATTTACAAATTCAATATTAAAACCTGCATTTTCAAAACCTAAGTCTAAAAAACCTAAACCTGAAAAAAAAGAATAAATTTCAATCGGCATTGTGTAATTCCTATGATAATATAATAACAAACGGTTAATAGCAAACTTCTATATGATTAATTACAGCTTCAAAGTCATTCTCGGCAAGTTCTTCAAACTCCGGTTTTCCTAATCCGGTAGCCAGAACATGAGTAAAACACTCAAAACTATATATGACAGGCACATTGTGACTTCCCAAAATATTCTGCTTGATACTTTCGGTTTTGCACAGTAAACAAAGATACTGAAAATCCCGATCAACAATCTGGGTATTTCCGTCAGGATGCGCCTTTTGCATATGCTGACCAGCAGTAATGGCAATAAGATTTTCAAGGTAGTCAGCAATTTCTGCAAACGTGTTTTTGGGAAAAATATGGTGCATATGGGTAGCTGGATTTCCTATGGACATAGCATCCAGAACCTCAGAACGTGAGTGGTTGTACTTATCGTTGAATTGACGCAGATTTTTGATTGCTCTGTCAATTCGATACTTATAATAGGAACTATCTACTGTTGCAGCGGGATTATAGTCTCTTCTGGCAACATTTTTCTCTTTTCCGCTCAATTCATCTCGCCAATTAACCTGATTATACATGATTTTATCGAAAGTAATGAATTTTTTAGAGATATGCCCTCTTTCACTACCTTTTTTGTGATATTTACACGCCAAAATATTAAGAACTTTCGTAAAAATGCGATTTGCCTCAACCGTTGTACCGATTTTAGTATATTGAATAGAAAACTCCGAAAAACGTTCTTTTACATTTTGGTATTCAGTTTTATCCTGTGCGTCAAAGAAGCGTTCAAATGATCCCCAGAGACCGCTATCTTTTAATGTTTTTTCAACATACATACACAGAAAATTGTATGCGTTCTTTTCTCTGAGTGCAATGAATTCCAGCACCTCCATATTTGCAACAGAAAACTGAATCGTTGCTTTCTTACGACCGTTTTCTTTAAGGACACCAGCAGCAGCCAGCATCTTCATCGGCTGACGGAAAAACTTGTTAAATTCATCGTGAGCTGAGTAATTCATAGGATCAGGCTTGCCAAAAAAATCTTGAACACTTTGAACCGCATAGTCAGAATGCCAGATGTCAGGAGATTGGAATGGTTGCTGACCGCCATTTTGAATGTAATCAACAATACAGTCAGCAACAAAGCACACAACATCCATCGTACACTTCTGGTCAATCCATCTTCCGTTACCTGAAACACGAATATCATAAGTATGCTCATTGATAAAATCATGAACTACCGCATTAGTCATCTTTCAACACTCCATAGAAAAAAACACTTGTTTTATCAACATTGATTGATTGGGTTGACAGGTTTCTTGCAATTCCATAAAAATGCCTGTATTCATCAGAAGAAAAATACCTCATTTGTTTTTGTGTCAATTTTAACGGAACTTTAGGAATCAAGATAGCAACCGAACCATCGACAATTACATTTGGAAGGTTTTCTATGACACGGGGGTTATATGTCATATTGGGAGTTAAATACACATTTTCATTATTTACGAATTGGAACGCAGTAAGTTTCTCTGCTTTGTTAGCATTTAAAAATACATCGTACCCTGGAATATGTGTTATTCCAGAACCGTCATCATTGATATTCCGTGCTTTAATGACCCAATAATCCCTACAACGTTGTTCAGTTGTTGTGATTGCCTTGGTTATTTGTCGGTCTCTGAATACATCAAACACACCAAACTGCAATTTTGATGCTATTTTGTCAAAATGCTGGTCTCTATAAATAATAAAATAAGGGAAATAATTATCGGTGATATACTTTTGCTCCTGCTTGTAATGCCTATTATACTTCATATTGTAAACAATTGTATATTCAGGCTTTTGCTTAGATGCGATGATTAAGCACATTGTTTCAATGGAGATACCTGTAAATCCATGTCTTCCAAAATCAAGTATACGTTCTATTTTTTTATTTCGAAGCCATTCTCTTGTCTCTGCAAATTCATCAGTGCTAAGAAGTGTCTTATTTAGAACCAACGAAACATAATCGCTAATTTGGACACAGCGCTCCAAAAAAAACTCTGAAAGATTATTTGTACGCTTGTTAGCATTTTGTGAGATAATCTTGCCTCTGTTTGGATTATTAGACTTTATTTTGGAAAATGGCGGATTGCCGATTGCCAAATCATATCTATACGGAAAGTTTGTTGTCAAAAAATCTCCACAGATGTAGTTAATGGAAAAATTAGCAGGAATTCCAATTTTAGATAGAAGAATTTTCAGATACTCAATGCTTTGAGCGTCTATATCTACAACATCCAGAGTAACATGAGGAATATTTTCGTATTTTCTAAAAAGGAAAGGAATAAAACTGCCGACACCTACAGATGGCTCTAAAATCCGGATTTCGCTTTTAGAAAATGTGGGTAACTTCTCGACAATTTCGTTTACAATAAACTTATTTGTATAAAAAGCCGCATTTTCTTCTCTTTTTGCATTGCATAATTCGGCTATACGCATCAACGAAGAAATATCCAGGTGCAAAGGATTACAAGACAAAAACTGAAATAAATTCGCAGGAATATCAAGTTTATTTTCTATAATGACTTTATTAATGTTGGACGAATCCCCTTTATAGTTCATCAGAGAATTTTTAATGTTATGAGCAATCTGTCTCATTATTTCTGTGGGAACAGCTTCTCCTAAACATTGTCTGATATTCACTTCGTGCTCTTTATATAATTTCCTTTTCTCCCCCTCTGGCATAGCATTTAATTCATCTAAATCATAGTTTATCCACTTAAAATCATGCGGAATAGTCATCATAGCCATAATCTCACGAATACTAAACACTCTATCCTGCTCTGGATGAATTGTATTCTGAGCAGCTAATTGATCATTACGGGTATGTACGCACTGAACAAAACGATCCCACGGTTGTCTAGTGTATTTATCTCTATTCTTACGTACATTATACACTATCTGTCCGTTTTTAATTTGATGGGGACGCTTTGCAGGATCTTCATTATCAAAAGCAGATTCGCACTCTTTCAGATCATGGATCCAAGGTCTCATTCTTTCAGAATAAGTTCGAAATGCGTGATAAAAATCATTTTTACAAATCTCTCCCCATTCTAATTGGGGAAAATGATAAATAACATCTCTCAGCGTTTTTTCCGCTCTAAATGAAGGGTATAAATCATAAGGCACAATGTTGTTTCTGTACGTTTTATCTACACCAATAACAACAGTTCGAGTTCTAGAAGAATTAGAACCGTAGTTCATAAAGTTCATAATTCTTCCAGTAATAATATATTTATCCCCTAATTCGGCACGAATATAATCTCCAATAGGCACAGCATCCCCGTCAGGAGTAATGCACAGAGTTTTCTGGAACGCCATCACGTTTTCGAAGATAAAAAATCGTGGGACGATATTTTTTATTAATTCAATAGACTCAACTACCAAGCTATTACGGTTAATGTCAGAAGAATTCTTTTTATGATTAATGACGCTGATCCCCTGACAGGGGGGAGTAGCAATTAAGACATCGACACGATCATTACCTGCTTTACTCCACTTTTTGATTTCCTCATAAACTCTTTCTTTAACCTCAGCTTCAGATATATCACCTGTAATATATCCAGACTCATGAGTGCATTTGTGATTTGCTCTCTGAACAGCCATTCGACGGTCTAATAACTCATTTGTAGCGATGCACTGATATCCTTCTTGCTTAAATCCATAACAGCCGACACCAGCCGAACTAAAAAGCGAAATATAAGTTAATGTTTTATCTTTTAACATTGTATATTACCTCAAGGTGAACAACAGAAAGTTAGGAAATTTCACTGGAGAGTTCCATTATATCGCAAAAATCACAGTCTAATGCTGCACATATTTTTACGAGAATATCTGTAGTGATGTTTTGGTTCTTTCCCAGTTTTGCCATAGAAGCATGGCTTATTCCAGCGGCTAAGCATAAATCCTTTTTCTTCATATTTCTTTTTTCTAACAACTTCCAAAGTCGCTGATAACTTACTGCCATGATATTATCACCCCTAAATCAATTCAAAATATAGTATATCAGAGTACTATCAGAATTGCAACGTAAAATTCAGCGAACGCTGATTCCAGCTTATTCAATTGATTACGGTATACATCCAATTCGAAAAAGCAATTTTACTACGATATCCGAAAACCAAACTAAGAGCAATTCTTCTCTCATAAAACAACGGTTGCAGTTGAATAAAAGTGATCCTTACTATGAGTAAAAGTCAATTCGTACACAAAAAACGTTCCTAATTTTCCAGCTTGATATTATTCTTATCAGAAACCTTTCTTAACATATTCCCAATCATCGGTACCAACTCTGCAATCCGCAGCATCTCCTCCATATACTCCTCTAAAGTATCATATCTATCCAAATTTCTTGCCACAATTTCCATCTCACGGAGCTTTTCCAGATATTCCGCACTATCCCCATGCTCCTCGGATTCCCTGTATTCCTCATCGTATAACTCCAAGAATACATCTTTCAGCTCTGGACGCTCATACAGCATCGCCAAAACACCCCATAATGCCAGTATATCCCCATCATAGTTTGGAAAGTGACTCTCTGACACACAAATTATCTTATTTTTTACCTGAATCAGTTCAATCAAACGGTCAACATCCTTGCTCAGTGTTGCCAAGCTGATTAGCAGATAACAGGGTACAGCCAGAATAGCCACATTTTCTTTTCCTAAAAGTGGAAGAAGTGCTTTTAGTTCCTCCATCATGTCCTGATAACTTGCTTCAAGGGGATAAATCTCCCCCTTGGTCATGGCAGCGGAATAATCAATCACTAATTGCTGCGTGTGAATGACAAGAAAGAGCGTCCGATTTTCCGGTGTCATGTTGTTTTCCTTTTGGAGTGGGGATAATAGGATATTCGTTATATCTGTATTGGAACGCTGCAAAAAGTCCATAAATGCGGTGAGATACCCTAAAACTGAACCGTTTAGTCCATGCAGACTTCCAAACACACTTCCCATGCACCGAACCAATTCCAGAGCCTTGTCCTCTTTGGCGGTCTTGCTGTCCTTCACCATCCAGTCCAGCATCTTTTGACACATTTCAGCGGTTGGTTTGAGCTGCTCCGTTGCCAGATCACGCACCAGTCCATTCATGAAAATTATGCCGTCGCTGTCCTCTTGAATCCATCCCATCCGAATCAAATATTGCAGCTCTCTTACCTGTCCGATCCACTTTGCGAATCGGGCTTTTTTTATACCCGTCGGCGGCATCAGGCAGATATTAGTCAATACTTCTCGTTGTGCGTCGGAAAGGTTCTCAATTTGGAGGATATTGTTTAAAATCTGGCTGTATGTATCGTAAAGATAGCTTTCTTCCTGCTGAATCTCCACCATCGTGTCAATGGATGGACAGCCTCCGTATCGCTCCAACCTATCGCAAAGGCTGTTCACGCTATCAAAGCCCTCCTTCACCGTCAGTGCCAGCAGCTTCACAGCGTAGGTGTGATGATGTGCCAGACGCAGCAGATGCTCAATTTCGCTCTCACGTGTCTTTCTGCATTTTTGTTTCGGACAGATGGAATAAAACAGTGATATGCAATCATTGTCGGGTAATTCCGTTGCTTTTATCGTGTTTTTGTTCTTCCATTCCAGTGTAGAAGTCACAATCACCTGACAAAACAGCTTGTCCAGATGCTCAAAACCCTTGTTTTCCTCCGGCAGAACATCCACACCGGAGATAATCAGCAGACTATCCTCACCCAAACAGCTTAACAGGCGAAAATGTTTCCAAAATCGTTCTTCTACGGTGTCCTCCTGTCGGTCATCGCTGTGCCACATATCAGCAATCGTGTCATAATAACTGCTATGAAACCGCAGATAGATACAATTTACGTACTCTTTTCGATGCAGTTTGACATACTGCTTCGCCAGCTCTTTTTTGCCGATTCCCGCAACTCCTGTGAGAAAAAGCTGATGTTCTTCTTCCAGATGTGTTTTTATATCCTCAAGTTCATTCTCCCGCCCAATGAAAGATTTGACAGTTTTCGGCACATTTACACCACGAAATTGTCGTTCTATTTTTGGAGATGCACTTTCGGTGGGCTGATTTGGACGCAAAATGGAAAAACGGATGATTTGAGCAACAATTTCTGCATACGTTCCGTTCAGTAGTTCCTTTTTCTTCAAGGGTGAGATCGTCCCGTCACACCGAACCAGCACTTCCAGTTCACGTACCAGTTTGGGAACATCAGCAACGGAAGGCAACAGTACATCTTCCACGCTGTCCGTCAGTTCTTTCTGTGTGGAACTATCAGCATAATATTCACAAACCTGTGGAAATAGGGGGCGTTTTCCGTGAATTGCCTTGCTAAAGTTGGTTATCTCCCAGTCTACGATACCATCGGTCGGAACACAGTCGCACAACAACTCCATAAAAAAGCGAATTTGATAGCTTTGGATGGTATTTTGCAGAATGATTTGAGAAACGGCGGAAAAACAGAGGGTATTTGACATCAAAAATCTCCTTGACAATTTACTGACAACTGGCTGACCTGTAAAAAAATCGCATCGTAGCTTATGATAATAACAGGCTCCACGAGCCGCCACAAGTATCATGATACAACTTTATTTTGGACAATAATTTACGATTCTGTAAACAAAAGAGGTGATTTTACTCTATCAATCAATTATAACGTGCAATTTAGAAGAAAAGTGTCGTAAACGGGATAACTCAACAAATTCGATAAAAAAGGGAAATATTCTTTTTGTGGATATGAGCAATCCTTTGAAATGGTTGGAACATTTTCTTCACTTTTCATGTAGCTCTCGCAGGGCGAATCGCTGAGCATTCTGGCAACTTTTGGGTGCAAATTCAGAACGCAGCGGGACGGAATTATCGCTTCAAGCAGACCTGACTTTTTCGCCAGTTTTGCCCGAATCGTTCCGTCCCGAATATGTCCCCTTCCAGACTTGCGTCTTGCAGGGGACATACAAACTGTTCCGGCTTTGCCGTCCCAGTTTGAGATGGGCGGCTCAGATTCCGTACTTTTCCAGCCCGAAAAGTTCAGAAATTCGCCGCCCATATTTGCCCACACAGTTCGTGGGATTATCCCCCCTCGGTTCGGGGAACGTGTGGGCAAATAAAGAGCAAGTATCGACCATGGTACCGCTATGCGTCCCATTTTGGTCAATACTTGCTGTGGGATTCCGATTCCCCCAGACCCCTCGGCTCCGAACATTTTATGCTCATAAGCCAGCATCAAATGTTCTCCGGTTTAGCGGAACCCTACGGTTTCCGCAGAGCGTCCTATGGACGCAGATGCCGCCTACGGCGGACTATTTCAAAAAATCAAACCACGGAGGTTCAATTTTATGAAACATAACATCGGGGAAAGTCCCCGTGACATCGTTGTGAAAACTCGACTTTCTTACGACGAGAAACTCGAATTTGACAACATTTTAAAGCGAACTGGTCTATCTCAGGCGGAGTACCTTCGCTGTGCGATTTTCGGAACTCCGGTACAGGAAGCACCCAAAATCGAGGCAAGCCCCATTGAGGGTCTTGAGAAGCTTTTGGCACAGTATGGCAGGATTGGCAACAATCTCAATCAGATTGCTCGTTGGCTCAACGGCGGTGGAAGTCTGGACAGGGAACTGTGCCGTGATCTGCGGCTCTATGTCGGAGAGCTGAACAAGCTGAAATTCGACAGCATGAAGATCATCGGGAACTTCTATGGCAGTCATTAAGCACGGTTCCAGCAAGAACGCCAACTACGGTGCGGCTGAGTTATATCTGGAATACGAGCATGACGAGGACACTCAGCGTCCCATTCTTGATGAGCATGGTCACTACATCCCTCGTCAGGAATACATCATTTCCGGCATCCACTGCACCCCTGATACTTACGCCATGGAGTGCATCAAGGCAAATCTGAGGTATGGGCAGAATCAGAACAAGGGCGATGTAAAGAGCCACCATTACATAATTTCTTTTGACCCAAGAGACAGGGATGACCACAATCTCACGCTTGAGGAAGTCCATCAAATGGGGGAGCAATTCTGCCGTGAGAATTTCGCTGGTCATCAGGCACTTATCTGTGCCCACGCCGACGGACACCACAAGGCTGGAAATCTCCATGTCCATATTGTTATCAATTCCGTCCGTATTG
This sequence comes from Oscillospiraceae bacterium, assembly GCA_024404315.1. Lineage (GTDB taxonomy): Bacteria > Bacillota > Clostridia > Oscillospirales > Oscillospiraceae > Onthomonas. The sequence continues at coordinate 38,372 of JAKSQD010000009.1, read as the reverse complement.
AGAATGTGGAGCGGAAGGATTACATGGACAGACCATGTGACACAAAAGCAGGAGCCAAGCACCGCTGTACTGGAAAGCTAATGCGACATCTTCGTGAAAAAGTGATGGAGATGTGTCAAGAGCGTGGTCTATATCAAATTGATTTGCTGTCTGGTGCTGAAAAACGAGTTTCCGACAAGGAGTATCACGTTCAGCAGAACGGTCAGAAGAAATTGGATGCAGAAAATGCCAAGCTGATAGCCGAGGGCAAGCAGCCCAAGGAAACCATCTTTGACACGCAAAAGGAGGAGCTGCGTCAGGTCATAGACGCAACACTTCCAAAATGTTCCAGTCTGGACGATTTTGTTCAGAAATTATTTCAAGACTACGGCGTGGAAGTAACCGAAAGCCGTGGAAGATTCTCTTATTTACATCCAAATTCTAAACGAAAGGTAGCCGACCGACGATTGGGCGAACGCTACCGGAAAGGTAATATTGAAAATGGCATTAGTCAACAGAACAACGGGAGAGACCTCCCGAACCGAGGCACAGAGAGTGACCTCACCTTCTGCCTTAACTCCGCAGACCTTAACGCCGCCGCAGAGCAGCTCAACCGAAGTGAGCGAGCAGGTTCTGAGCTGGCAGACCATCGCACACATGAACAAGCTGGAGCTGGAAAACAGCGTCCTCAAGAAATCTCTCACCGAGCTTCGGCAGGAGATGAACGCACTGGAGGAGAAGCAAAATCTGTACTTCAAGAGGGTCAACGAGACGCTGGACAGAGTGGATCAATCGTTGAGCGGATACGATCTGCAAATCGCACGCTTAGAGAGCAGCAACGAGCAGCTCAGCGGCAGCCTCAATTCAAGCGTAAACGACGCAATGAGCCGAGTTTATAACAATATTCATCAAACCGTAAAGGTTGACCTCGGATTCTGCATCGAAAATCTTGAACGAAAAATTAAGGCTCATCTCAACAAGTTGGAGGAGATGTCCAAACGTGCAACGAATCAGTATGAGAAATCCATGAATACCCTTCAAACCGTCAGCAACAACAATCAAACGCTGATATATCTCTTTCTTGCGTCTCTTGCCGGACATCTGATTGGGTGTATTCAGTGGATTGCAAGTTTTTTCTAAGGAGGTGACACACATGAATCTGGAGAATTATCCCGACATCCTCACCGCAAAGGATTTACAGAGCATCCTGCAAATTTCCAGAGCAGGAGCCTACAACCTGATGAACATTTCCGACTTCCCCACCATTCTGATCGGACGCAGCAAGCGGGTCATGAAAAGCAAGCTGCTGGACTGGCTGGACAATCACACCGAAAAAATCTAACATCTGTCCCGAAATATTATGCTTTAAATCGTTGAAGTGCTTGCGATAATGTGGTATAATCAACCCGCAGTGGACGGATGAGCAAGCGATCTGCCCACTGCACCTGTGAAAAATAGGAGGTATGTCAATGGCAAAGAAAACCACACGCTCCGCAGCGGGCGGTGGAACACTGAGAAAACGTGGTGATTCACGCTGGGAGGCTCGCTACACGGTGGGCGTCGATCCAGCGACAGGCAAACAGATACAGAAATCTATTTACGGTAAAACGCAGAAAGAAGTGCGAGAACAGCTGAGAAAAATCACTTCTGAGATTGATGAGGGCAGTTATTTCGAGCCGTCCAACATGGCTCTGGGTGATTGGCTGGACATCTGGATGAAGGACTATCTGAAAGATGTGAAGCCCCGCACGGTCAATTCCTATTGCTCAACGGTTCGGAACCATATCAAGCCCGCTTTGGGCAGAATTAGGCTGAAAGCCCTGACTCCGGTACATATCCAGATGTTCACCAATGAACTCTACGAAGGTGAGGATGGTGACGGCGGACTCTCTGCCAAGACGGTTCATAATATCCACGGAGTCCTTCACAGGGCGTTGCAGGATGCGGTGTGCATCGGCTATCTGAAATTCAATGTGGCGGACAATACTAAGCTGCCCCGAAAGCAGAAAGCAGAGATTCATCCCATGGACAAGGACGATGTTGCCCGATTCTTGAAGAAAATCGAGGGTCACGAGTTTGAAACCCTGTTCCGTGTGGCACTGTTCACCGGTATGCGTCAGGGAGAGCTTCTGGGACTGACGTGGGACAGCATCAACTTCGTCAACGGCACGATTACCGTCTCCAAGCAGCTCCAGAGAGAGCGTGACGGCTCGGGTGAATATTCCCTCATCACGCCGAAGAACAACAAGGCACGGACGCTGACTCCCGCAAGGGACATTCTCATTCGTTTGTTGAAGCTGCAAACGCAGCAGATGGAGCAGCGGTTGATTCTCGGAGATGCGTGGGATAATCCCAAGGGCTTCGTGTTTGTCAACGAGTGGGGACATCACCTTTCTGCACAGACGGTCTACCTCAAGTTCAAAAAGGTGATGGAGGAGATGGGACTACCTGACTTCCGATTCCACGACCTGAGACACACCTATGCCGTCATGCCCTTGCAGGCTGGTGACGACATCAAGACCTTGCAGGAAAATCTCGGACACCACACGGCATCTTTTACGTTGGAAACCTACGCCCACGCAACGGCGAGTATGAAGCGTGAAAGTTCAGAACGTATGGACAGGTTAATCCAGAGTGTTTCCGGTCTTTGAGAACATTTTCGGAACATTCTGAAAAGGGTTGTGTCTATCCCGTATCACCTAATTATATCCCGTAAAGGGTCAAAATAAGGGTCAAACCGATTTTGGGCAAAAATGAAGCCTCTGAACTCAGAACAATTCAGAGGCAAATATCGTAAATATTCAAATAAATCGCCTAAAACCAAAAGAAAACTCCCCGAACCTAAGTCCGAGGAGTTGGTGCGCGAGGCGGGAGTCGAACCCGCACGCCCGCAATGAGCACCGGCACCTGAAGCCGGCGAGTCTACCAATTCCACCACTCGCGCATCTGCTTTGTCATTGGCTCTCGCTCATCGCAGGTATGATAATACCACCGCACCTTGGAAATGTCAAGCGTTTTTTTTGAAAAATTTTAAGAAATTTACGAAAATTTACGATGATAACTCTCCGGTTCGATGCTTCCTTAGAGGCTGTTTCGTATTCCGACGTATGCCGGTAACGAAGGATATTTTTGCGTCAGTGAGGTCGAATCAGAAAGGTGCCAGTGGCACGTTTCCGACCGAGTGCAAGAAACGAGCTTTGCTCGCATCTCTATTCCCTGCTGTGAAATTTTGCAGGAAATCCTGACGGCTTTCAAAAAATTTCGCAGTGATAGGGCGGAAAAGAGCCAAGTGAGCGGCGTGCGTCTGGGTTACGAAACAGCCTCTCAACAGGCACAGACCATACAAAACAGACTGTGCCGAACAATTTGCTAAAGAGGAACGGGGATACAGTTTTGTTTAGTTCAGGTTAAAGAAAGCGTCGATGCCGGGATAAACAGCCACTTCCCCCAGCTCCTCCTCGATGCGGAGCAGACGGTTGTACTTGGCCACACGGTCGCTACGGCTGGGAGCACCGGTCTTGATTTGTCCGGCGTTCAGTGCCACAGCCAGGTCAGCAATGGTGGTGTCCTCGGTCTCGCCGGAGCGATGGGAAACGATGGCGGTATAACCGGCACGGTTGGCCATCTGAATGGCATCCAGCGTTTCGGTGAGGGTGCCAATCTGGTTGACCTTAATCAGAATGGAGTTGCCAACCTGCTTTTCGATACCGGTGGAGAGGCGCTTGACGTTGGTGACAAACAGGTCATCTCCCACCAGCTGCACACGGTCGCCGATGGCATCGGTCAGCTTGCGCCAGCCGTCCCAATCTGTTTCCGCCATGCCGTCCTCAAGGGAGAGAATGGGATATTTGTCAGCGAAATCCTTCCACATAGCGGTCAGCTCGTCAGCAGTCATGATCTTATCTGCCTTGGGCAGATGATAGGTGGTTTCGCCTTCCTTCTGCCATTCGGAGGAGGCGGCATCAATGGCGATGCGGAAATCCTGGCCGGGGACAAAACCGGCGGCCTCGATTGCCTGAACGATGGCTTTCAGAGCGTCCTCATCCGTTGCGAGGTTGGGCGCATAGCCGCCCTCGTCACCGACACCGGCGGCGGGAGTTCCATTCTCCTTGAGCACGTTTTTGAGGGCGTGGAATACCTGAGCGCACCAGCGTAGACCCTCACGGAAGGAGGGCGCACCCACGGGCATAATCATAAATTCTTGAATATCCACGTTGTTGGAGGCATGAGCGCCGCCGTTGAGAATGTTCATCATGGGGACGGGGAGGGTCTTTGCGTTCACGCCGCCCACATACTGATAAAGCGGCAGTCCCAGAAACGCCGCCGCAGCTTTTGCACAGGCCAAGGAAGCGCCGAGGATGGCATTTGCGCCGAAATGAGTTTTGTTGGGGGTACCATCTCCGTCGATGAGTGCCATATCAAGAGCAGTCTGATCGAAAACATTCTTGCCGATGAGGATTTCACGAATCTCTTTGTTGACGTGTTCCACGGCCTTCAGCACACCCTTGCCCATATAGCGGGACTTGTCGCCGTCACGCAGCTCACACGCCTCATAAATACCGGTGGAAGCACCGGAGGGAATGGCAGCCAGGCCGACAGAGCCATCCTCAAGGACAATTTCCACCTCAACGGTGGGATTCCCACGGCTGTCCATGATTTCTCTACCAATCACGTCAATGATCTCAATACGTTCTTTCATAGTGATACGCTCCTTTTACGGTTGTTTGCGGAATGGATGGAACGGACATGGTTAGTATGTGTCTGTTTCTCTATTTCTTGCAGTTATCTCCTGCTGACCAAACGCCAAATAAAAGCCTATCGGTCAATCAAGGTGTACCGATAGGCTCGTAGAGCGTGTTAAAAAACGATAAGGTGATAGCAAGAAAGTGGGTTGTTATCTAAGGCAATCTGCACATCCCTATTATGCGGTATTGCCCTAAAAAAATGAAAAACGTACTTCAATCTGTTATTCGATACCGCTCCGCTCCTTCGCCAGCTTCAATCCTTTCTCTGCAAATCCGTCTCCATACAGCCGCCGAATCTGCCAAGCATAGCGCTTTTCGGGATCGAGAAATTTTTCCTCCTCAAACACAAGAACAAAATGGACTTCCTCGCTAAAATCAGCATAAAATGTTTTCATTTGTTGGAGCACTTCCAAAGCCGCATCCGCTACCGACACCGCTTCACCATCCTGACGAGTGATTTTCACTGTTTTCAGGTCATAATGAGCGGCGTTTTTGAAGTTCTGCACCGCCTGCACCTGCGCCATTTTGGGGAAATCATGTTCTTCGAGGAAAGCCAGCCACACCAGAAGCAGTTGGATAAAACGGAGGTCACGGACATCCAGCCCCGCTTTGGTCAGAGGGTTCAGGTCAACCATTCTCAGCTCAATGTGGTTCACGCCCTTTTCTCTCAGAGCGTCCAAGCTGTTGGCTCCGGGTGGCTTGAGACGGATGGGATAATACAGCTCCGAGGGATAGGAAATCAGTCCATCCTTCACATACTCTTCCATGCTGTCCACATAGGCGGAAAGGCTGGAATAGTCAAAAACAGGAGCAAAATGATTCCAATAGCCCAATTCACTGCATCGGACGGAGGCCATGCCAAGAAAGGTATCTCTACCCACATGCCCCTTCTCCACATAGGAGCTGTCCATCACCGGAGAAGCGGCGGTCAGTGCGGTGACAATCCAGCCGAAGGCCGCCAGTTTTTGTGCCAAAGAGAGATACCATCGATCCTGAAAGTCACGAAAATCCTCCTCGCCGCTCGCTTCAAAGGCGGCACGCAGCAGCTTCTCTCCAAAGGAGTAATTCACATGAATGCCGCAGAGGGACATCTTATACCGTCCGTAGCGGTCGGAGAGATATTCCCGATAGCGGGTTTTGTGAGCGTCCACGCCGTAAAACTGAGCAATGGGGATGTCCGTCTCCTTTTCAATGAAAGGCGGGTTGGAAAAGCACCATAAGTATTCCTTTTCGGGTAAATGGTTCAGTGTGTGCAGAATTTCGTCTGTATACTGTTCCAGCTCCTCCACGGCTCCCTCCGCCTTAGGAGAAATTCCCGTGTTGATTTCCGTCTGATTTTCGCAGAAATCACGGACGATGTGGGGATGCTTGGGGAAGGGGTTGGGCGTGTGGGCAAAGCGTCCCTCTCCCGTCACCCGCAGGCTCTCCTTTTCCAGACCAAACCAGCCTTGAAACAGCAGAGAGCGCACTTTTTCGTCATGAATGTTCAGCATATTGCCCTCCAATCAAAGAGAAAACTGCCGAATCAGTGTTTCCATGGGGATGCCGTTTTCTTTTGCTTCCACATAAACACGGGCAGGAGAGGTCAGCGTCTCGGCACGTTCAAACAGCGGCTTGAGGTAAATTTCCTCCCCCTTGCTACGGCTCCTCATGCCCTGTTCCGCCAGCGTCAGCACCTTGAAGCAAAGCCTTCTCAGTTCCTCACGGTCGATAAAATGGGGAAAATCACGTCTATTCATCATTCTCCGCAGCTCGGCGCAGGAATAACCATGGTGATACAGCACATGATCCTCCTCCATCAGCGTGACCAACTCCGGCAGACGCTCCATCAAGCCCATGTGGAACGCCGCAACGGTCAAGGTTTCCTTTAATGGCTGACAGCAGCAGCTTCGGAACTCCACCGTTCCACGGAAGGTCAAATCCTCAAATTTATAGGTTCGCAGATAGGCCAGGTCACTGAACTGGGGGGAAAAGGTCAGCGTGTGGAACTCGCCGTTTTCATAATATTCCCCCGTGACCTGCTCCTTTGCCAGATAATCCGCAATGGGAATGGGCTGGAAGTGCATATAGTGCCCCTCACGCTCGGCGCAGAAGATGCTGGTGGTGGTGATGTACTCCAACAGGTCGTCCAAGCTGTTCAGCGGGCAGTCAAAAGCGCCGATGTTGTGGGGATTGATGCCGTGAGTACTGTTTTCCCAGAACAAATCACGGACACAGAGCAGCTCCGGCTCTTCCTCCATGACGGAATTGCTGAACAGCACCGCCTTCACCGGTTCCACCAGAGAAAAACCGTGGAGCACCTGCAATAGCTCGTTGCGGTTCACATCCAGCTGCACCTGTGATGCGCTGGCAAAGGCGCCAAAGGCGGAGTAGGGATGAAAATACATGGGAATTTTCCAGCTTTCGCTCTTTTGAAGGTAACGTTCCAACATCTGATAGCGGTTTGCAGGAATAAAATCCTTGCGGTTTATCTGATAATTGGGGTTGATGCCCATGCCCGTCAGCAAATGCCCCGTTTTTTCCAGCTCGCTGTTGAGGAAACGGACATACGTTTCAAACCGCTCCTCAATGGTGTGAAGGTTGTCTGCCCGACCCAGTGACAGCTCCAGATTATTATAGGCGCAGTCAAAGGAAAAGTTGTCGCCCGTCTCCGCATCGCTGGCAGAATAACAGACCCCATTGTCGTCGAATTTTTCCGCAGTCAGATGGAAGTGGGCGATGGCGGCGGAAAATGCCTCCTGTGCCGCCTGATAGTTGGTGGCAGTTCCATCCAACCTGGCAACGGGCATTTCCACCTCGATGCCAATGTATTCTTGCTTGGCTCGCTGGGTGGGACGGATGTATTTTTGATATAATTCCTGCTTGATTTCTTCTCTCGTGTACATGCTGTGACCTCCTTGTTACAGCCTTGTTACAGCTCGGCAAATGCCAAGAACAGAAGCTCCATCTTCTTCTGATCCAAAAAGTATTCGTTTCCGTGAATCGTTCCCTCAAAGACCAGCTTTTCCTGGTGGAAAGCGACCAACTGGGTGAAGGGGAGAGGCTCCCATTTGCCCAGTGCAAGGGGACGTGTGGAAACGAAAACACTGTCCTCTGTCTTTTTCTGATAGAGGGAATTTCGGTAATTGGTGTGGGCGTAGAGCAGCTCTCCGTCATAGATGAGCAGATTCAGCTTGTTTTCGGGGGATGCAGTGATGACCAACTCATCTACGATGTGAAAACGCTCCTCAGCGGTGAGTTTTTTGCCCTTTTCGGCTATCTTCTCATTCATTTGATCCAGCAGGAAGAGCAAAATCCGCTCGCTGTCGGTGTCGCCCTTCTGGATGCTGATGTATTTTTCCATCGGTTTGCATTCAAAAATCGTGCCGTTGTGAATCAGCGTCCAATGTCGTCCGCTGTTGTCCGTTCCCGTGAAGGGGTGGCAGTTTCTCCACTCCATATTGCCGATGGTGGCAAGGCGGATGTGGGCAAGAGCGGTCTGTGCGACGATGGCTTCCCGCAGACGTTCCTTCAGATATAGGCTGTCAATGGCACGAATCGGCTCTTTTTCCATCGAAAAGCTGTTCTTGTCCAGCAGAGCCAGTCCCCAGCCGTTGGGGTGCTCGGTGCTGTGGGAAAAGAACTCTCTCAGCTCCTGATTGACCTTTTGAGGGGTTCGGGAGGTAAATCCAAATAACTCACACATGATAGGCTGTCTCCTTTGGATGAGGTATCATATATTATTCCTATCTAAATAGTAGGTGAATGGAGTGAAAAGAAAAGTGGTTTCCCTGTACCACTTGTTGAACAAAGATTATCACCCATTGAATAAGTAGGCGTATAGGTATCATACACAGTTTTTTTGCTATTGTCAAGCCATAACAGCGAATTTCATTCAGAGCCTACCTTCATTTGCAGATAGGCTCCAAATCAAAACCCGAAATCGGCTTTCCAACAGTCGGTTTCGGGCAGGAGCTTGTGGTTATATCGTACCATTCTTTAAATCTGCAATGGTAATGCTGTGAAAATAATCGTAAACCATATGGTCAAACTTCTTCCACATGGGCAGGGTTTTGCAAGACGTTTCCCGAGGACAGACCTCTGCGTCCTTGGCCAGACAAGCTACCGTTGCTAATGAGCCTTCTGTGATTTCCAGAATCTCCCAAACAGTATATTCCTCTGGTGCTCTGAGCAAACGATAGCCGCCGCCCTTTCCGACGCTGCCTTTTACCAGCTTGGCATTGACGAGAAGCTTGACCACGCTTTCCAGATATTTTTTAGAAATGCACTGTCGGTCTGCCACTTGATCCAGTGGAATCGGCATGTCAGCAGGCTGTTCTGCCAGATCAATCATAAAACGGATGGCATAGCGTGCTTTGGTTGAAATCATAGAAACGTCCCCTTTCTTTCAGGTCTATTTTACCGCAGGGTGACAGGGTAAATCAAGAGGAAATCAAAAATCTAAAAAACTTCCCTTTTGGAGCTGGTGCGGCGATATGGAAGTGCTGCCGGAGGAGAACGGATGCGTTTTTGCATATGCAGCCATAAAGTGGTTCATTTGCGCCCTTTCTTTGTGCATTTGCCTGTTTGAATTGCACATAGGAAGGATTTTGACTCCACTCTGACCAATCGTTCCATCTCTACAACTACTGAATGTGAGGCATATCATGACAATTGTCATGTTGCGCCTTTTTAGCGTTTTTGCTATAATCACATAAAAAATGACCAAGACAGGAGGTGCGCTGTGTCCTACCGAAAAATCCCCTATTATTTGGTTCCGGTTGGCTGTCTGACCCTGCTCTGCTCCATTCTGTGGCTGCTGTTCTGCTCAAGCATGGATGTTTCCGCCGGAAAGACGGAGCATCAACACATTTTCGGTGCAACCTACATGACCATGAGCAATCCATATTATCAAATTTTGGACGAGCATCTTCGGGCAAGACTGGCGGTCAACGGTGATATCCTCCTCTCACGGGATGCCGCTATGGATCAAAACCGCCAAAATGAAGAGATTGCCGACCTGATTGATGCTGGAGCGGAGGTTATTTTTCTCACTCCCGTGGAATGGGACTCGGTGGAGGAGGGGCTGGAAGCCGCAGAGTGTGCCAATGTGCCCATCATCGTGGTCGATGCCCCCGTGGAGAATGACGAGCGGGTGGCCTGCTCCATTCTGTCTGATAACTACACCGCCGGTTATCTCTGTGGAGAGCACCTGCTGCAAAGTCGAGACTCTGCCAACATTCTGCTGCTGGAGCATGTCACCGCCCGCAGCGGCACGGAGCGCATCAAAGGGTTTTTAGATGCCATTGAAGGTCACAGCGGTTATACCGTCCTTGCCTCCGGTCAGTCAGATGGTCAGATTGAAAACGCTATGCCGGTGATGGAACAGCTTTTAAAGCAGTATCCCCAAGCGGATACCCTCATGGCGCTGAACGATCCCAGCGCCTTCGGCGGAATGGCAGCCATTGAGGGCGCCGGTCTCACGGATCGGTTTCTGGTCTACAGCGTGGACGGTACACCCGAGGGAAAGGCCATGGTCAAAGAGGGACTCATCACCGCCACCGCCGCCCAGTTCCCCTTAAAAATTGCGGAAAAAGCCGTAGAACAGGGTTATGTGGCGCTTGACGGTGGCGATACAGAGAAGGAAATCATCATTCCCGTGGATCTGCTGACAGCGGAAAACGTGGAAGCGTTCGGAATAGACGGGTGGCAGTGATGAAGAACGAAAAACAGCTCCGAGAGCTTCAAAAAGCCATGACGGTGGTGAATCTGACGGTACTCCTCTATTACAGCATCATTTGCACCGCTACCACCTTCCGACTTTGCGCCGCTCGGGGAGCCTATGACTTTCTCTATCAGGTTTCTTTGCTGCCGGAACGCCCGTGGGAGATGCCTCTGCGGTCGCTGGCGCTTTTTGCCGCACTGTGCGGCTTTATGTGGCGGAAAAATCACCATAACTTGAAAAAGCTATCCCATCGGCTGGCGTTCTGCTTTGCGGAGATGCTGCTCTGCCTGGGGGTGATTGCCTCCTGTCATTTCTATTACAGCGGCGTTGCCCTGATGGTGCTTGCTGACCTCGTTCACTATATCCAACACAGTAAATACAGAATGTGCTTTATGGCGGTCATGATGCTGTGCTTTGCCTTCGGAAAACAGGAAATTCTCAGTCCCTATCTGCCCAGCATCCCCTTTTTCAACTATCTGGACTACTATGACCAGAGCGTTCGGGGATTCTTTTCCGGAGGAGAGAGCCTGCTGGTATCGGTGAACATCCTCCTCTTTGTCCTTTTTATGGTGCTGCTGTTCACCGGTCAGAAGGAGGAAAACATCCGCATTCGTACCCTTAACGCACAGTTAAACTACACCAACCGTCAGCTCAACGATGCTTACGCTCAACTCAAGGAGAATGCTGCCCAGATTCAGCAGATGACCGCCGTGCAGGAGCGAAACCGCCTTGCCAGAGAGATTCACGACACGCTGGGGCACACTCTGACGGGTATCATTATGAGTGCCGATGCCTGTCAGGTTATCATGGATGTGGCTCCCGATGAGGCAAAAAAACGCATTGGTATCATCGGGGATACGGCGAGAGAGGGCTTAAAAGACGTTCGCCGCTCCATCAAGGCACTGCGTCCCGACGCTTTGGAGCAGCACGACCTGGAGGGAGCCTTGTCTAAGCTGGTGGAAAACTTCTGCATTACCACCAATGTGGCGGTGGAATATCGGCAGGAAGCGGGAAGTCTCAGCTTTGCGCCCGATGAAGAGGATGCTGTCTACCGCATCGTGCAGGAGAGCATGACCAACGCCGTGCGCCACGGAGGAGCCGATACCATCACCGTTCTGCTGAAGAGAACAGAACAGAGGTTGACCATTCGTGTGACGGACAATGGCAAGGGCTGTGAAATACCCACAGAGGGCTTCGGTTTGAGCCACATGAAAGAGCGCCTGAAAATGCTCCATGGAACGCTGTGCTTTGAAAATCGCTCCGATGGAGAGCGTGGCTTTGAGGTCACGGCGGAGCTTCCGTTGAGAGGAAAATAGTTGGAAAAGCCTATCCGCAAAGAAATGACGGTTAGACGCTAAGTGGGCAAGTGAAGAGAGAGAAGGAGTGAGGGAGAAATGATAAAGGTATTGATTGCGGACGATCAGGAATTGATTCGCCAGAGCTTGAAAATCGTCCTCGGTGTCAATCAGGATATGGAAATCGTGGGAGCCGCAGCCAGCGGAGAAGAAGCCGTTCATCTGGTGGCAAAGCACAAGCCGGATGTGGTGCTGATGGATATTCGTATGCCGGGAATGGATGGCGTGGAGTGTACCTCCATCATCAAGGAGCGGTATCCGCAGACCAAGGTCATCGTGCTGACCACCTTTGACGACGACGAGTATGTGTTCGGCGCACTGAAAAACGGTGCCAGCGGCTATCTCCTCAAGGGCAGCAGTCTGTCCGACCTGTCTGAGGCCATCCGCACTGCTTTCCACGGCGGAGCAATGATAAACCCCAACATTGCCACCAAGGTGATTCGTCAGTTTTCCAGCATGGCAAAGGGTGCATCCGGGATTCAGGTCAGCGAGCGGAACGTCAGACAGATCAGCAAGAGCGAGTGGCAGGTGATCCAGACCGTGGGGCAAGGAATGTCCAACAAGGAGATCGCACGGGAACTGTGCCTTTCCGAGGGAACCATCCGCAATTCCATCAGTAACATCCTCAGCAAATTGGAGCTGAGAGACCGCACCCAGTTGGCAATCTGGGCGGTGCAGACCGGCGTTGTCCGCAGCAGCATTTTTGAGCTATGAAAAAGAGAATCCTTGCGGCGGCGGTGGCATTGCTGCTTCTGTTCGCTGGATGCTGGTGGAATGGGCGGCGGGAAATCGTTCTCCGCGTGGGAGCCTATTCGGGCAGCTATTGGGGAACCGATACCGGCGGCAGCTATCAGATTTTAGAGGATGCCATTGCCCGTTTTGAGGCAGAGCACCCCAACGTCAGGGTGGAGTACACCAGCGGAATCGGAACAAGCGAATACAGCGAGTGGTTGGCAGAGCAGGTTTTGAAGGGACAAGAGCCAGATGTGTGCTTTGTGTTTCCCGAGGACTTTCATCTTCTTGCATCCTCTGGTGTGCTGATGGAGCTGGATGGACTGATGAGTCATGATGAGAGCTTTGACAAAACCATGTACTATCCTGCCTGTCTGGAATCGGGCAAATGGGACGACGGTCAATATGCTCTGCCCTACGAGAGCACCCCTACCATGATGTTTGTCAACAAGACCCTGTTGGAGCGGTTCGACATTGAAATGCCGGAAAATGACTGGACATGGAATGATTTTTACGCCATTTGCGAGAAAATCTCCGCTCAATCCGGTACACAGGCGGACAATTGGAGCCACGGCTACTATGATTACAACTGGCAGAACGCCCTCTATTCCAACGGAACCTCCCTTTTTACCGCTGACGGCAGCTTTTGCACGCTGGGAGAGGCGAAAGTGCAGGAGGCGGTGCGCTTTTATAAGCGCCTCCGAGCTTTAAACCCGGGATATATCATCACAGCAAAGGATTTCGACCTTGGAAGGGTGGCATTTCGTCCTTTTTTGTTCTCAGAATACAAGGTCTATCAGCCTTATCCTTGGCGTGTGAAGAAATACTCCAATTTTGAATGGGATTTCATCGAAATGCCTGCCGGACCGGAGGGCGGCAACGTCTCGGAAATTCAAACCATGCTGCTGGGCATCACAGGCCGCAGCCGTCATAAGGAGCTGGCATGGGAATTTCTCAAGCTGCTGTCCGGTGACGAGACCATCCAGAAGGAGCTTTCCATCTGGTCACAGGGCATCTCTCCCGTGCAGCGTGTGGCGGAGGATGAGGAGATTTTGGCGGATCTTTTTGAGGACATTCCTGGCGAAAATACCATTGATCGAACGGTAATACACGAGATTATGTCAACAGCAGTCAGCGTCCCTCGCTTCAGCCGATATGAGCAGGCGGAAAGCATGGCAGAGCGTGCCGTCAATGCCGCCCTAGAGAGCGATCAGGCGTTGGATAGCCAACTTTTGACGGCACAGCGGGAGATTAATATTTTTCTGAATCAATAGTTTTTTACAGATGGTGATAGTAAAAAAATAGGTTGTTATTTACCGGAATCACCCCTCAGTCGCCTTGCGGCGACAGCTCCCCTGCTAGGGGATCCAAATTTCTCCTTTTCCGTTTGTATCGTGGGGGAAAAGCCTCCCCTGTTGGGGAGGTGGCACGGCGTAAGCCGTGACGGAGGGGTGAAAAGACGTACCAACCCACTTTGCTACTAACACCTTACAGATACATTTATCACAAGAAATCGGAACGCTATCTTTCCTTTCAGGGAGGTTTGGAGTTCCGATTTTTTGTTTTATTTTTTGTTTTGATGGGTGCATGGGGGGTGATAGAAGGGGAGAAAGGGAGAGTATGGTTTTGGACAGAGCGAAAACGGGCGTGACGACTCAGGGCTTGCTCTCCAAATGCCGAGTAAGTACTCCAAATTTTCTCCATCAAATTTTGTGACATCTGTCAAACCAAAAATGAAAAGTACTTTTTTAATGACATCTGTCACAAATAACCGTGACAATCTTCACCTGTTATCGGGACAGATTTTTACTATACTAAGACCACCTTTCAAAAAGGAACGAACAAAGAGCAGAAAGGAGAAACAACAATGCGTTATTTACTGATGGTCAGCCATGGTGACTTCGCATCCGGTCTTCATGTGGCATTCGGAATGCTCATGGGACAGCGTGAGGACGTTCTCAACGTCGCCTTTAAGGACGGCATGGGACTGCCCGCCTTCAAGGAGGACGTGAAAAAGGTTATTGCACCCTTCACCGCTGAGGATGAGGTCATCGTCATGGCAGATCTGGTGGGAGGCTCCCCCCTCACCACTACCATGGATGCCATTGCCGAGCATATCGGTCTGGCAAACGTCCGTGCAGTCGGCGGCATGAACCTGCCCATGGCCATTGCTGCTATGGAGTGCGAGGACGAAACCCTTGACGACACCATTGACACCATGATTGAGTGCGCTGTTGACCAGATTAAGTCCTTCAAGCTGGATCTGGGCGATGACGACGAAGAAGACCTGTAAGCACAACGAAACATTCACTATTTCATCATTTATAAGGAGAATTTTGTATGATTTCTTTCATCCGTATTGACGACCGCATCATCCACGGTCAGACCTGCACCCGTTGGTCTCTGGAATATCCCTGCACCGGCCTCATCGCTGTCAATGACAAGGCTGCTTCCAACTCCGTCCTGAAGGCTGCTTACAAGAACGCTTCCGACAAGAAGACCTTCGTTTGGACCATCGAGGATTGGCAGAAGAAGAAGGCAAAGGTTCTGGCAAGCCAGGATCAGTACTTCCTCATCGCTAAGAACCCCGTTGACATGGCTAAGATCCTGCTGGATCAGCCCTTCGATCCCGGCCTCAAGGAGATCATCGTCGGTCCCTGCAACGACCGTCCCGGTACCATCAAGCTGGGCAACAACCAGTCCATCAACCAGGAAGAGGCTGATGCACTGGAGAAGCTGATGAAGGCTGGCTACAACATCGAGTTCGCTCTGGTCAAGGAGACCGCCATCGGCAACTGGACCAAGTTCCGCGGCCAGTTCGGTTACAAATAAGTTTCCTCTTTCCTTTTTCCGCCGACGGGTCATCTCATCTGTCTTATCTCCTTTGTGGCTCGTCGGCACTTTTCTCATCGACAATTGAAAATTTGAAAGGATGTGTCAGTTTCTATGACGATCTCTGTCTTACAGGCTGCCCTGCTGGGTCTGTGTGCCTGTCTGTCCTCCATGCCCGGTCTGGGCGGCACTACCTTTGGTAACTACACCCTCGGTCGTCCTCTGGTCGCCGGCCTGATCTGCGGCCTGATTCTGGGCAATGTCCAGATGGGTATCCTGCTGGGCTGCGCCGTGCAGGTTGTTTACATCGCTCTGGTCACTCCCGGTGGCACCGTTTCCGCTGACGTTCGTGCTGTCTCCTACATCGGCATCCCTCTGGCTATGGTCTACGTTGCCTCCACCGGCATGGATCCCGCTACCGCTTCTGCTCAGTCTCTGGCTGTCACCCTGGCTTCCACCGTCGGCACCCTGGGCACCGTTCTTTTCTATGGCACCGCTACCATCAACCTGGTTTGGCAGCACATCGGCTGGACCAACGTTGAGAAGGGCAACCTGAAGAGCCTGTATCTGGTTGATATGGTCTTCCCCTGGATCTCCCATATCCTCTGCTCCTTCATCCCCACCTTCCTGATCTGCCGTGCCGGTTCCGACATGGTCAGCCTGATTCAGAACTACCTGCCCATGGACGGCATCGCAATGAAGACCCTCTTCACCGTTGGTTCTCTGCTCCCCTCCGTCGGTGTCGCTATCCTGCTCAAGCAGGTCGTCTCCAAGCCCAAGGACTTCCTGACCTTCTTCTTTGGTTTCACCCTCTGCGCCTGCATGGGTCTGAACCTCATTGGCTGCGCCATCGTCGCTGGCTTCTTTGCAATCATCAACTATGAGATCCGTGTTCTGGGTCTGCGTCCCGTGGCAGCTGCTTCCAGCTCCATGGACGATGACGACGAGGAGGATATCTAATCATGAAAAAGATTTCTACAAAGGCTCTTAACAAGTCTTTCCTGAACTGGTTCTACGGCAACCTGACCTGCTTCTCTCAGGAGCACATGCAGACCTTCGGTTATATGCTCGCTATGCTCCCCATTCTGGAGGATCTGTACGACACCAACGCCGAGCAGACCGAAAAGATGCAGACCTATTCCGCATTCTTCAACACTGAGCCTCAGGTCGGCGCTATCGTCGTCGGTATCACCGCAGGTATGGAAGAAGCCCGTGCCAACGGTGAAGACGTTGACGCTGAGACCATCAACGGCATCCGTGCAGGTCTGATGGGTCCCTTGGCTGGTATCGGCGACTCTTTGGTGGTCGGCACTGTCCTCCCCATCCTGCTGGGCATCGCTATGGGTCTGTCCGGCGGCGGCTCCCCTCTGGGCGCAATCTTCTACATCCTGGTGTGGAACATCGGCATGTTCCTGCTGATGCGCTTCATGTACTTCAAGGGCTATGAAATGGGCGGTAAGGCCGTCGAGGTTCTGGTCGGTGAAAAGGCTGGCGCAATCCGTGAGTCCATTGTTATGGTCGGTACTATGGTCATCGGCGGCGTTACTGCAAGCTGGATCAACATCAACACCGCTTTCCAGATGCTGAACGAAGAGGGCGGCGTTATCGTTGACCTCCAGAAGACTCTGAATGATGTCTATCCCCACATCCTCAGCGCCGTGTTCGTGCTGCTGTGCTGGTACCTGATGAGCAAGAAGAAGATGAGCCCCATCGCTGTCATGGGTCTGCTGGTCGTCGTCGCTTTCGTCGGCGTTCTGGTTGGCTTCTTCGATCCCGGCCTCAGCTACTAATCACAAGGAAAAGAAAAAACAGCCAAAACAGGGGTGCTTTCCCAGGAAGACCCCTCCCTCCTTCCAAAAGCGGTTTCACACAAACGGTTTTTCTGTGAGGGCACCCTTGTGGAGGCAGTTTTTTCTTAAAAATACCCCGAAGTCAAGGAGAATCCCTCTATGTTGACAAAAATGCAGGCGCTGGACGAAGCGCAAAAGCAAAAAAAGGCTCTTGCTCTCATGGCAAAGTGGCGCAGGAATCTGTTTATCCTGACGGCGTGCTTCCTGATGGTGGCTGTTTACGAGATGACCGCCGCAGGAAATATGGTGGTCGGTATCGTTTTTGCTGTTCTATCGACAGTGAGCCTGATTTTCTCCTTCATCGTGAACCTGAGCATCCGCAATGGTCACAGAAATGTGGAGCGTATCCTTGATTCCCTCAAATAGCTTTCTTCAATCGCATTTTCCCTCCTTTTCTTTTCATTCTCCTGTTGTAACAGGGAACCGTATCCGACAGCTGCCCCCAATTCTGTCGGATACGGTTTGTCAAAAGCACGCAGCAGAGCTGAGGCGGCGTTCCTGAGCTGTCCTGTGTGCTTTTTTGTTGATAAAGATTCACTCCTAATTACCAACTTTTCCAAGAGGTGAACCTGATGAAAACCTATTCTATGGTATTTCTTGATATTGACGGCACTTTGCTGGATTCTCAGAATCAAGTGTCGGAAAACACGCAGAAGCTGCTGAAACGGCTGGAAAAGAAAAATATTCCCATTGTTCTCTGTTCGGCACGTTCTCCCAGCGGTGTGAAGCAGATTGCAAAGCTCATTGACATCCATGGTCCCTATATCTGCTACGGCGGAAGCCTCATTCTCGACGCTGATGACTCCATCCTCAGCGAGTGCGGCATTCCCATGACCACCGCCTCTGCCATCAAGAAAAGCATCTCGGAGCGTTTCCCCAGCGTGCGGGTGAGCACCTATCTTTACGATGTATGGCTCACCGATGAGATGGAGAGCGAGGAAATCCGAAACGAAATGGCGATTACCGAGTGCATCCCCCTTGTTTCTCCTCTGGATGCCGCCGCTGACGGGATTGACCACGTTCACAAGCTGTTGTGCATCGGTTCTCCCAGTGAAATTGCACGGCTCCGGCAGTTTGGAACCAAGTATTTTCCCGAAGTAGAGTTTGTGCTGTCCAAGCCCACCTATCTGGAAATCGTACCCAGAGACATCAACAAAGGCTCTGCCCTTGCCATCATCTGTGACCATTATCAGGTTTCAGTTGCCGAGGTGGTGGCCTGCGGAGACAGCTTTACCGATATTCCTATGCTCTCCTTTGCAGGAATGGGCATCGCTATGGGGAACTCTGCCGAGCTGGTGAAGCGCTCCGCTGACCGTGTAACTGCCTCCAACGACGAGGAGGGTGTGTATATTGCCCTGAAAAACCTGCATTTCCGCTGGAAGGAAATTATTTGAGAATTTTTTGTTGTTTTATCCAGAGTATTCTTGTAAAATAGCATTAACAACCGTCCAAAAAACGTAGAAAAGGAGCAAAAACATGAAACGTTCGGAGATCAACAAGGCTCTGCGTGAGCTGGAAGCCATGTGCCAGGCCTACCATTGCTATCTGCCCCCCTTCTGCCACATTACCCCCGAGGAATGGCAAAACAAGGGTCACGAATATGACGAGGTTCGTGACTGTATGCTGGGATGGGATATCACTGACTATGGCATGGGAGATTTTGACCGCTTCGGCTTCTCCCTTATCACCATCCGCAACGGCAACCGTGCTATGGTGGAAAAATATCCCAAGGTCTACGCTGAAAAGCTTCTTTATCTCAAGGAGGGGCAGTATGCTCCCAACCACTTCCACTGGTATAAGACAGAGGATATCATCAACCGTGGCGGCGGAAACGTGCTGATTCGTGTCTACAACTCTCTTCCCAATGAAGAAATCGACTACGAAAGTGATGTCACCGTCCACACCGACGGCAGAACCTACACCGTTCCCGCAGGTACACAGATTCGCCTGACTCCCGGCGAGAGCATCTTCATTCAGCAGTACCTCTACCATGACTTCTCTGTGGAGGAGGGAACCGGCCCCGTGCTGCTGGGCGAGGTAAGCCAGTGCAACGACGACAACACCGATAACCGCTTCAATCCCCCCGTGGGACGCTTCCCTGCCATTGAAGAGGATGAGGCTCCTTATCGTCTGCTTTGCAACGAGTATCCAGTGGCAAAGTGAGGAACGGTCATGTTGAGAGCTTTTTTAGAAAAGGCGCATCAGGACGAACCGGTCTACATCACCGATGTGCGCAGAGCGTTTCAGGCAGCGGGAACGGAGCCCTTTCACCTCCATGTGACGCTCTACGGCGGCCAGGTGAGACGCTTTCCGCTGATGCTCCCTCATTGGCATGGTGAAGAGGAAAAAGCGTTCGTTTCTTCCTATGTTTATGCCATGGTGTATAACCTTCTCTCTTCGCTGGGTGCAGCGGAGATTACCGTCTATCTGAATAGAGAGTGCGGAGAGCTGGTCGCTCTTGCCGAGTCGCTGACCGCTGTTTTTCAGGTCAGTGCATCCAAAAATGACCGCAAGGGCTACGGAAAGTGCCTGAACGTCAATGAAAGAATCTTGTCCACTCTCAGTGGCGGCAAAAAGAGCTTTGCTTTCACGGTGAAAGATGTCACCGAGGAGCCACAGGAGGAAACATCCGTCTTTTCCAACGAAAAGCAGCCTGTTTTTGATACCCTTCCCAAGCTGGCCGAGGATAGAATGCTGCTGGGTATCGACATCGGCGGCACGGATATCAAGTTGGCGGCCAGCGTCAACGGAAAATTAGCCGTCTGTAAGGAATTTGACTGGAATCCCGTGGACTTTGCGACCGCAGAGGAATTCACCGCTCCCGTGCTGCTGCTGACAAAGCTGATGAGAGCCGCCGCAGGCTTGTATGCTGCCGGTCAGGAGTCTGCTATCCTCTGGAACGCACTGGAAAAGGATGCAAGTCTTGAAGAAATGCGCCTTGCCACGGAAAAAATGGAGTGGCTGCTGGGTGACGCTCTCAAACAATTTGACGGCATCGGACTGAGCTTCCCTGATGTCATCATTGACCATCAAATTGTCGGCGGAGAGACCACCAAGACCCGTGGCATGAGAGAAAATACCGCCGTGGATTATGAGGCCGAGTTCCGCAAGCTGGGTGGCATTTGTCAGCAGCTCAGAGCCTACACCACGGAGGCGGGAACCGTTCGCTGTTGCAACGACGGCCCCATGTCCGCCTTTACCGCTGCCGTGGAGCAGTCTGCCAACGGAGACGATCTTTCTGACGGCGTGTTTGCCTATTCTCTGGGCACCGAGCTGGGCACGGGATGGCTCCTCCCAGATGGTTCCATCCCCGATATGCCCCTTGAGGTGTATAATTTCATTGTTGACCTTGGCAGCTTCCATCAGAAAGCCTATGACTGTCTGGATGTGCGGAGCAATCGGAATGTCAATACCAATCTTGCCGGTTCCCTGCAAAAATACACTGGTCAGTCGGGCGTGTTCCGTCTGGCGGTCAAATGGCTGGGAAAGCAGAAACCTGCGTTGCTGAGAAAAGCAAAGCATATGGGTCTGTTTGCATGTCAAGATGGGCGCTGCCTCGTGCCCACTGAGCCGGAGGACAGACGCAAGGAGTGTCTGGAATTCTTTATGAACCACGCCGCCGAGGGAGACGAGGTTTGTCAGAAGATCTTCCGGGAGATTGGCGCTTACCTTGCCGTGACGTGGGCGGAGACAGATTATCTGCTGAATCCCTCTGTGAAAAGTCGCATCCTCTTTGGGCGGCTGGTGAAGCTTCCAGCCTGCTTTGCGCTGATGTGTGAGGGAGCCGCAGAGAGAGAACCGTCCCTCCAGCTTTTGGCCGCAGATAGCAGCCTTGCCGTCACAACTCTGATGAAGGAGCTGGAAGCACATCCTCGGTATACCGTGGCGCAGTTCGCTCAGGCGATTGGTGCGATTTACTTTGCCTGCACCTGATAAACAGAATGATACCCTGATGTAGTTTTTGCTTTTATCGAACTTCAAATCCACCATTCAGGCATAATTGGTATCGGAAACCTGGTAGGTTTTCAAGTATCATGCTTTTATGTGAATCACTTCTTTGTAGTCATTTGGTTGGGAGCCTTCTATTTTGCTGCACTTTGAAGTGATTCACTTTTTTGCTTTTCTAAAAACTGAAAAACTGTTGTTGTCTCATTAGCGTGAACACAAAAAATAACGCATTGACAAACTGCTTTTTCTGCTGTATAATAACACTTGTTACCAAACAATTGTAATATAACAAAAGTTAGAGAGGTGTATCATGCCACCCAAAGCCAAATTCACAAGAGAGGACATCATCTCTGCCGCTTATTCCCTGATGGAGCGAAAAGGGATGGACGCTGTGGTCGCCCGTGAGGTCGGGCGGGAGCTGGGTTCTACCGTTGCCCCCATTTTTACCTGCTTCGAGAATATGGAGGAATTGAAGGCCGCCGTTCACGAAAAGGCGATAGAGGAATGTCAGGGGTATCTTCGGGATTTTTCGGATTATTTTCCTGCTTTTAAGGAATTTGGCCTGCGGTGGGTGCATTTGGCGCAGGAACATCCCCACGTTTACAGCGAGATTTTTATTCGAAAAAATCGCAGTGCCTCCAATCACCTGTTTAATGACGATTTGTGGCAGATATTGGAGCCGGTGCGAGTGGAGATTGTGAGAACTTTTTCGCTGAAAGAAGCGGACGCTGATCTTGTCATGAAGGACATGCTTATCTACGTTCACGGCATCGCAACCATGCTCATCAACGGTCAAATTGAAATGACGGAGGAGGAGCTGCGCATCAGCCTCAGCAAACAGGCGCTGTCTTATGTGGCAGGCTGTCGGATTCGGGAAGGCTTGGTGCAGGACAAAGAGCTTTCGATGATGTTTCAGCATCTTGATCTGATTCCCCGAAAAAAGACAGAGATGGGAGGCATACCGCATGAGCTTTCCCAGTGAGCGTGACCTGCAATGGGTCTGCTGTCTCTTCTGTGGGAGCAAAACAAGGATTAAACTGTTACCATCCACAGAATTAAAGAATTTTCCGCTGTTTTGTCCCAAGTGCAAACGAACCGTTCTTATCAACGCCAAAAATCAAAAAATCACAATTATCGACAAAGAGCCAGACGTATAACGCAGAGCCTTCCCGCATGGAAACGGGTGGACTCTGCCTTTCTTTTGACAGGAGAAAACCATTCTTCCTTTTCCCGGAAGGAACAGGATGCCCCTTTCAGCAACACAAGCAAAGAAAGGATTGATTCAAGCGGATGAACCATTGGAAACAGACGACAACCAAGGACAACAAAACGCTGATACTGAGAAATGCGGAAAAAGAGGACGCAGAAGCCTACCTCGAATACTTTCATATCGCTCACAGCGAAACCGATTTTTTGACCAGCTATCCCGACGAAAGCCAGCACGATATCCATGCTGTATCCAATCGTCTTGAGGAAACCAAGCAAAAGAACACCGCCCTTGAGCTTTGTGCTTTTGTAGACGGAAAACTGATTGCGTCTGCCGGATTTGATGTGGTAAAAAATCGAGCAAAAACCAGACACAGAGCAAATTTTGGCATCAGCGTGGTAAAAGAATATTGGGGCATGGGCATCGGCACGGAACTGACGAAAACCTGCGTAGCACTGGCAAAAAAGGCCGGTTATCTGCAACTGGAGCTTGAAGTGGTTGCAGATAACGTGGCCGCTGTCAGACTATATCAAAAAGTCGGTTTTGTTGAGTACGGCAGAAACCCAAAGGCATTTCGAACCCGTCAGGGACAATGGCAGGAAGTGATTTCCATGCGGCTGGAGCTTTGAGCGATTGCTTTCTTTCTATCTTTGGGATTTCAAAGCGCAACCGGAACAGAGGAAAGGAGATTCACCATGAAAAAAATCATAAAAACCGTGCTGATATTGGCATTGGTTCTCATAATTGGAGTGGGAACATTTTTTGTTCTGAATTATGGCTCTAATTTTGGAATTTATCTCAGAAAGCCAACTCCGCAGGAATATGTTCAGCAGGCCATCAAATTCATGGACAGTCAGGGAATCTATTCCGGCGAAGCGGAATGGAAGACTGTGCGGGAGGAAACCCTCCAGAAATCGGCGGACATCGGCTCTTATGAGGAAGCTTATCCTCTGCTGGATGATGCCCTCAAAACAGTTGGCGGGAAACATTCCAAGCTCCTTGCTCCCAAAGGGAAAGAGGATGATACCACTTCAGCGCAGACACCAGAAGCGGAATTGCGCTCCGATGGAATTTTGATGATTCACCTGCCCGAATTTACAGGAGACAGCAAGGCGGGAGATGCGTATGCGAAAACCGTCTATGATGTCATCAGAGAAAACGTCAATCAAATCAAAGGTGTCATTCTTGACCTGCGTGGAAATACCGGCGGCGATATGGGGCCGATGGTTGCTGCTGTTTCTCCGCTTTTGGAAGATGGTGAGCTGATGAATTTCGGTATCAAAGGAATGCTTCGTCCTGTCACGCTGGAGAAGGGGTGCGTCAGCGGCGGCGGAAGCACCGTGACGATGGAGGACCCCTTCAAGCTGACGGGAATCCCTGTGGCGATTTTGCAGGATGAGCAGACAGCAAGCTCAGGAGAAGCAACGCTGCTTTGCTTCCGTGGGCTGGACTATACCAAGACCTTCGGCACAGCGACCGCAGGCTATTGCAGCTGTAACAACGTCATCAAGCTCTATGACGGGGCTTCCATGCTGCTCACCATGGGAACAGACATTGGCCGAACCGGGGAAGAATTTTGTGAAGACCCCATTGAACCGGATGTGGCATCGGAGGAACCGGAATCTTCCGCTATGAAGTGGATTCTCGGTGATGAGGCTGATGACGAACCCATAGGGCCGGACATTGTTTGTCTTGTGAATCTTCGGGGCGATGAAACCACGGCTTATTTGTTGGCAGATGGCACTTATATGGATCGAGTGGATCGGAGATTTACTTATAACGGGACAGACGCATGGTTCGATGAGAACGGTGTAGAGTGGAATGAGGCTGTGTCACCGAATTAAGGCCGTTCTTTGGAAAATTGCGATATTTTCTCAGGAGAAAAACAAGGCAAACGTGCGTTGAAGCACAGCTTGAAAGGAATGTTTTTATGGAAAAAAGTTTAAAAACGTTGCAGATTCTTGCAAAAATTGGAAAAGTATTCAGCAAGATTGTCTGGATTTGTTGCCTGGTCGGAACAGTGGGCTGTATCATCGGTATTGCAGCACTGGCGGCTGGTGTTTCAAATACCCTGAAAATTGGTGACGTGACCATTCACGGAATCATCGAACAGGAAGCGGATATGAGTTTGGGAACCATGTACACCTCCATGGTGATGGGGATGCTTCTGTGCATCGGCGAGGGCGTGCTTGCAAAGTTTGCCGACCGCTATTTCACGCATGAACTGGCAGACGGGACACCCTTCACCTTTAGAAGTGCCTCTGAAATGAAACGCCTTGGCATCCTGACCATCTGCATCCCGCTGGGAACCATGATGATAGCGGATATTGTTTACAACATCATGAATGTTCAGATGCAGAATGTGGCAGATATGCACCTGGATGATTATGAATCCATAGGCTTGGGCGTGGCGTTTCTCATTATGAGCGTCGTGTTCCGGTATGTGGCGGAGCTGGAAGCAGATAGAAAGATGGCGGCAAAATAAAGGGATGGAACGTGTGAAAAGTATGTTTGATTTTTTCCATGCGGCTCTGCCGTGGATTGCAATGGGTGTGTTGCTTGCGGTGTTTGCGGTCAGAAGCGCATCAAAGAAAAAGAAGGATGAAAAGGAGCTTGATGACTACGGTTCAGAAGGCATGAGCATTGGTATGTGCTTCGGCGTTGCCTTGGGAAGCTCAACAAGTCTTGACTTGGGGCTTGGTCTTTCTCTTGGAATGCTGATTGGACTTGCAGTTGGAAGCAGCATCAAGAAAACGGAGGAGAAGAAAAAATAAGCAGAAGGTCAACACCAGTTTCCAAGCGTTTAGAAAATGAATGTCCGAATCAGCGCTGATTTTTCTACCTCGTTTTTGACATGAAAAAAATCCCCTTAGTGCAGGCTCGAACTGTTGTTCCTTCGAGTGTCTGCGCTAAGGGGACTCTATCATTTTTGGAGGCTATTTCTTTGCTTTTGGGGGAATCAAGCGGAAAATCAGGTCTTTTTTTGGAAAGCGCTTCCACAATTGCGGCAGCGGATGTGAATCTTTCCCTTGCCCTTGGGGACTCGAAGCACCTGACCGCAGGAGGGGCAGCGGAAATAACGATGATCCTTGTCCATCATCTGGGCACGCTTTTGACGAAAACCGTGGGTCACAGGGCCGGTAATCTCAACAAAACGGTCGTTTTCACGGCGGCGTTTGTCGTAGTTCCGAGAGAGCATACGCAGCAGCTCAATGACCACGCAGGCATAAGCCACCCAAAGCAAAATGCGGGACAAAAGAGCCAATTTGATGGTTTTGAAAACAGCAGACAGAAGATAAAGCATCAGCCAGGCAGTGAGAAGAAAAATATTCAGCTGATCGTTACCATAGCGGCCATACATCATTCGGCTGAAAAAATCACGAATCATAAAAAAACCTCCATACACAAATGTGTATCGAATTGGATGAACGTGGAAAAACGAGAAAAAACCGTCTTGCTGTGACGGACAATCGTAATCCTTTAAAAAGGGTTATTTTCTATGCCTATCATAGCGCAGGAAAGGAAAAACGTCAATAATAGAATCGTAAACGCTTTGTGAATTTTTGTTTTTTCCCTAAAGAAACAGATGGGAAAGAAGAGGTTTTCGTGAAATCCCACGGAAAGCCTGAAAACCGGCAACGAATGGGTGAAAAAAATCCGTCTCCCGATGTGCGTGGAAGACGGACTCTTTTTTAGAGAGAAAAAGAAAGAGAAAAGAGAGATGAAAACAATCAGATGTTCCTTACTTGGTCTGTGGATAAGATATCACAGTCGGCGGAAAAAAGTATCAACAAATTAAGGATAAACTGTGAACGAATTGTAAATTTGAAAGCCCAAAATGTAAACGGTTTCCGTTGCAGACCCGATGAAAATGCTTTCGAGAAAAGGCTGTATTCAGCACGATTACAGCCTTTTTCTCGTGCATAGGGGTCAGTTACATCTTTTCCCGTCCGATTGCGTCGTCCCGGAACAACAGGGAAATGCACCACAGGGCGCTCAGACCCACCAAAGCATAGATGATGCGGCTGAGGAGGCTGCCGCTTCCGCCGAAAAGCCATGCCACAAGGTCGAACTGAAACAGGCCGATGAGCCCCCAGTTGATGCCGCCGATGATGTTCAAAGTCAGTGCGGTTTTATCCAGCATAATCATACCTCTCTTTCTTCACGCAGAAACTGCGCTTTCTGAGGGATAGTATAAGCCGAGGCGGAACAAATTATTTGTGGCGGAATGATTTTGAGTGCTTATTCGTAGACAAAGATGCTGGAAAAAGCAGAAAGCGCCCGCCCAAGGACAGGTGCTTTCTGGAAAAAATGTCAAAAAAGGGAGAAACGGTCTTCCAATCGGTGGATTACTGCTGCTGTGCGGCCATTTGAGCCTCAATCTCATGTTCCACGGCCTTGCCACGGTTGATGGCGCAGAGGATGCCCTTGATGGATGCCATAGAAATGTTATGGTCGATGCCCACACCAAAGATATCGTAGCCGGTCAGGCGGTCGTGGAGCTGGATATAAGCCACAGCCTGAGAGTCAGAGCCACGGCTGATGGCGTGCTCCTTGTAGTCCAGGAAGTCAAAGCGATCCATACGCTCGCCGGAAATGGCGTTGAAGAATGCGTCAATGGGGCCGTTGCCGTCGCCGGAAACCTCAAAGATGGTGTCCTTGTGCTGGAGCTTGCCATAGAAGTGGGAGTGTGCCACGCCGTCTTCCACGTCGGCGTTCAGCTTGTTGCTCAACAGGCGGTAGGGGCCACTCACCTTTAAATAAGCCTGCTCGAAGAGCTGCCAGATGACATCACTCTTGAGCTCCACACCAGTCTTGTCGGATTCCTTCTGGACGATTGCGCCGAATTCGGGGTGCATGGCCTTGGGCATATCGAAGCCGAACTTGTGGTTCATGATGAAAGCAGCGCCGCCCTTGCCGGACTGAGAATTGATGCGGACAGGCTCATAAGCACGACCCAGGTCGTGGGGGTTGATGGGCAGATAGGGAACCATCCACTTGGGGGTCTGGAACTCCTCCATGTAGTTGAAGCCCTTGTTGATGGCATCCTGATGGCTGCCGGAGAAGGCGGTAAAGACCAGGTCGCCGCCGTAAGGCATACGCTCAGGAATCTTCATCTTGGTGCAGCGCTCATACATATCAATGATGCGCTCCATGTGGGAGAAGTCCAGCTCGGGATCCACGCCCTGAACATACATATTCAGCGCTACGTTAATCATATCCACGTTGCCGGTGCGCTCGCCGTTACCAAAGAGGCAGCCCTCCACACGCTCTGCGCCAGCCAGCAGGCCAGCCTCAGCGGTGGCAACACCAGTACCACGGTCATTGTGGGGGTGCAGAGAGATGATGGCACGCTCACGGCCAGGCAGCACACGGAGGAAGTATTCCAGCTCGTCAGCGAACTGGTTGGGCATACAGTTTTCCACGGTGGTGGGCAGGTTCAAAATGACCTTGTGCGCTTCATCTGCATGGAGATGATCCAGCACAGCGGCGCAGATTTCTGCGGCAGCGTCCATCTCGGTGCCCATGAAGGACTCAGGAGAGTACTCATAACGCAGATCCATACCACCAGCAATGACAGGCTGTGCCATTTCATAAATCAGGTCAGCGGCATCCATGGCAATCTGCTTCACGCCTTCCACGTCGGTGCGGAACACAACCTCACGCTGGAGGGTAGAGGTGGAGTTATAGAAGTGGAAAATGACGTGCTTTGCGCCCTGAATGGCCTCGAAGGTCTTCTTGATGAGGTGGGGGCGAGCCTGCACCAGCACCTGAATGGTCACGTCATCGGGGATATGGCCGCCTTCAATCAGCTCACGGCAGATTTCATAGTCGGTATCGGATGCGGAGGGGAAGCCGATTTCCACTTCCTTCACGCCGATTTCATCCACCAGCATGTGGAACATTTCCAGCTTCTCGTCCATGTTCATGGGGTCAATCAGCGCCTGATTGCCGTCACGCAGGTCAACGGAGCACCAAATGGGGGCTTTGGTGATGGTGTTGTCGGGCCAGGTGCGGTTGGTGATGGGCTGAGGTACAAAGGGAATATACTTTTCGTAGCCTTTCATGATAATGCCTCCAAAAAATGAGAGTTCCGGCGCTGCTCACGAGCCAAAGCGTGGAGCGCCGTTTGAAGGAGTGGTCACAGGCAATGCGGTTTCATCGCAAAAAATAATCGCCCCAGACCCTCCGAAAAGGTCAGGGACGTTCAAAACAAACGTGGTACCACCCTGTTTCAGCCGCCGCTTAAACGGTCAGCTCTCTGCAACCTCAAGTAAGGTTCGTACCGGTAACGGGGTCAGCCGTACAGCCCTACTACATCCAACACATGGTTCAGGCCGTCAACTCCGGGATCAGTGATGCACCTTGTACGCTTTACTGCCTCACAGCCTCCGGCAGCTCTCTGAAAAAGCCGTTACAGGGTCTTTTTTCCCTTCACAGTCTTTGGGTTTACGAGTAGAAATTATACAAAAAAGAAGGCAGATTGTCAAGGGCGAAATTGTTCCATTTTCACGAAAATGCAAAACTTCCGTCAAATGGGTCTGGGAATGCCTGCGGATTGTAACATACTTTGCATTCTGTGGGGGAGAGGGGTATATAATAACCATACAGCGTATTTTGTGGCGGTTTTATTGCATTTTGTTTGGCTTTTATTTCAGATAGAAAGAAGGAATCCTTGTGACCGATTCGAAAAAATCTGATTTTGGCACGGGTAATATTTATTTGCGCATTGTCCGCCTTGCCATCCCCACCACCCTGGCCCAGCTCATCAATGTGCTTTATAACGTGGTGGACCGTATCTTCATCGGGCATGTGGCATCGGCCTCCATGGAATCTCTGACGGGCATCGGTCTGGCCTTGCCGGTGATTACCATCCTGACCGCCTTTGCCAACCTGTTCAGCATGGGTGGAGCGCCTCTTTTTTCCATGGCACGAGGAGCCGGGGACGAGAAACGGGCGGGAGAGGTCATGGGCAACGTCTTTTCCATGCTGTTGCTCACCGGCGGGGTGTTGGCGGTGCTGTGTTTTCTCTTCCAAAGGCCGCTGCTGTATCTGTTTGGCGCCAGTGATGACACGTTTGGTTATGCGTCCGCTTACTTGTCGCTCTACCTGCTGGGCACGTTATTTGTGATGGTGAGCTTGGGGATGAATCCCTTCATCAACGCCCAGGGCTTCGGCCTCATCGGAATGCTCACTGTGTCCATCGGTGCGGTGTTAAATCTGATTTTGGATCCCTTGTTCATCTTCGGGCTTCATCTGGGCGTTCGGGGCGCTGCTGTGGCGACCATCCTTTCCCAGCTGGTTTCCGCTCTGTGGGTGCTGCGCTTTCTCACTGGGAAAAAGGCACTCATCCCCCTGCGAAAGGATGACATGAAGCTTCAAATTTCCCTGGTAAAAGAAATTGTGGTGTTGGGTCTGGCCGGGTTTATCATGTCCATTACCAACGCTTTGGTTCAAATCACCTGCAACACCACCTTGCAACGCTGGGGCGGTGATGTGTACGTCAGCGTCATGACCCTCATCAATTCGGTTCGGGAAGTGGTCTCCATGCCCATCACCGGCATGAGCGATGCAGCAAAACCCATTTATAGCTTCAATTACGGCGCAAAAAAATACGGCAGACTGAAAAAAGCCATCCGTTTTGTGGTGGTCTCATGCGTTTTGATTTCGCTGGTGGTGTGGGCACTGGTTTTCTGCTTCCCGGAGTTCTTCATCCGTGTTTTCAACGATGACCCAACCGTTTTGAGCCTGGGTGTTCCCGCTTTGCATGTGTATTTCTTTGGATTCTTCCTGATGACGCTGCAATTTGCCGGTCAATCGGTGTTCCAGTCCCTTGGCATGTCCAAGCGAGCCATTTTCTTTTCGTTGTTCCGCAAGGTGGTCATTGTGGTTCCGCTGACGATGCTGCTGCCCATGGTGGGCGGCCTTGGCTCCATCGGTGTTTTTATGGCGGAGCCAATTTCCAACCTCATCGGCGGTGGAGCCTGCTTCGCCACCATGCTGCTGACGGTTTACCGACACCTGGGCGACGACCAAGGATAAGGAGAGCAGCTCATCCGTTAGAGCAACTTGAATCATTTTGCGCCGAATGGGAGTTATTTTCTCCTGTTCGGCGTTTTTTATCCTCTGTGGAGGCGAATCTCCCACCACGCCCCGTTTCGGGAGCCGAAGCGAAACAGCGGCATCACCGGAACCGCTTTGCCGGGCTTCCAAGGATAGCGGATTCTCACCTGATCCCCCTGCTCCTGCCACATCCCACCCTGTGCTTGTTGGAGCAGCTGACAAAGCGCTTTGTCCTCCATCGGGAGGGCTTCCATGGGGTGCCAGCCCTCCGGTAAGGCTGAAGGGCGTGGAGCTGCCACCGCTCCGGGATTGACCAATGCCCCGCAAGGAGCGTCCAGACCGCAGCAGCGAAGCGCCGAGCGGGAGATTTTCCGGCACAGCCGCAGCCGATGTTGGTCAGGCTGAAGTGTGCCCAGCAGCATCCGAGCTCCCTGCTCGGAGGTCAGCCAGACCTTTTTCAGTCCATTGCCCCACGGGGGCGCATCAATGGTGAAGACCAGATAACAGCCTTCCTCTCGGTATTCCACCACACCGCAGGAAATTCCGTTTTCCGTCAGCGGAAGAGTATGTATCATGAGGGCGTTTCCTCCTTTTTCTTGTTTTGGGATGTTGCTGCTGGATTTGTGATAGGAGAAAGTATGACCGGTTCTTCTGATTCATTCCACTTTTCAGCAAAATCAAGTTGTCATATGATACCAATCATGTTATAATCGAACCAGCAAAGGAATGGAAAAGGAGTAAACTACCATGAAATGTCCTTATTGTGGATACGACGACAGCAAAGTCGTGGATTCCCGTCCGGCGGATGAAGGAGGCAGCATCCGCAGAAGACGGGAATGTCTCAGCTGTGGCAAACGATTCACCACCTATGAAACCGTGGAACAAATCCCTTTGATGGTCATCAAACGGGACGGAACCCGTCAGTCCTTCGATAAGCAAAAGCTGCTTCGTGGCATGATTCGGGCTTGCTACAAACGCCAGGTCAGCACAGAGGCGCTGGAACAGGCCAGCAATTCCATCGAGCAGGAGCTGAGAAACTCCATGCGGCGGGAAATTCCTGCCGAACAGGTGGGCGAGCTGGTGATGGATCGTCTGAAAGCACTGGATGAGGTCTCTTATGTCCGCTTCGCTTCGGTGTATCGCCAGTTCAAAGACATCACGACCTTCCGAGATGAGCTGAACAAGCTCCTCTCGGAAAAGCTGGCAGAAAACTGAACGGCCTGCCCATCCAAACAGTCGCTTGAAAAGGAGTATATTTGCGTGGAAAATAAGATTTATCGGAAAGCCGCTGGCGGCGGCGTTATGAGCCTGGTTTGCGGTATCATCGCCATTGTCACGGGTGTCAGCACCGGGGTTTTGCTGATTGTCTCGGGTGGTTCCCTTATCGCCGCCGGGCACAAAAAGAACTGACCCTTTTGCGCTAAGGTGAAATCATCATGATTCTTCTCATTGATATTGGAAATACCATCATGGCCATCGGCGGTTGTGAAGGGGAGAAGCTGGTTTTTACCGGTAGCTGCGCCAGCGACCTCAAAAAAACCGAGGACGAGTATGCCTTAACGGTGAAAGGTATTTTGGAGTTGAATGGATTCTGCGCCGCTGATATCGAGGGCGGTATCATCTCTTCGGTGGTGCCTTCCCTCCGCCCGGTGATGGATCGAGCCATGAAGCGCATCACGGGGCGTAAGTTTCTCATTGTGGGCAGCGGCATTAAGACCGGCCTGAATATCCGCATGGATAACCCCGCTTCGTTGGGCAGTGATCTGGTGGTCAACGCTGTGGCGGCCAGCGCCAAATACCCCAAGCCCCTGTTGATTTTCTATTTGGGAACCGCTACCACAGTTTCGGTCATTGATCGCAACGGGAACTACTTGGGCGGTATGATTATTCCTGGCCTGCGCATTTCCGCCGATGCCCTGTCTGCGCAGGCAGCCCAGCTTCCCGCCGTTCCTCTGACCCATCCGCAGCGGATGATTGGTAAAAATACCGTGGAGTGTATGCAGTCCGGTATCCTTGTGGGCTGCGCCGCCATGCTGGATGGACTGGTAGACCGGATGGAGGAGGAGCTTGGAGAGCCTGCCACCGCCATTGCCACCGGCAGCTTGATTGACGCTGTGCTCCCTTTGTGCAGACGAACCATCCTCCCGGAGCCTTATCTCCGCCTGGAGGGACTGCGTTTGCTCTATTGGAAGAACCAGAAAAAGAAATAAACGAAAAATTCTAAATTGTACAGCAGAACGTGACAAAATTTTCTTGCAATTTCCGTTCTGCTGTGCTAAAATATCATCACTGTGCAGGTGTAGTTTAATGGCAGAACTCCAGCTTCCCAAGCTGGCCACGGGGGTTCGATTCCCCTCACCTGCTCCACTTGGACACAAAGGACTGCACATTGCTGCGGTTCTTTTTTTCATTTTTCCCTTTTCATTTTTCCTCGAACTCTACGGTGCGTTTGTTGCGCCTCGGTGGGAAAGCCGCTATACTGAGCCTGTAAACGGGCAGCACACCCCCATACCCAACGAAAAACCGTCGGAGGGACACGGTTCGGAGCCAAGCTTCGGCCTGGGAATGGGACAACGCTCCCAATCAGCGGAGGAGAACGGCTATGGATCATCAGAAAACAGGAACGCTCATTCGCCAGCTCAGACGAGAGCAGGGCTTGACGCAGCTTCAATTGGCCGACAGGCTGGGGGTCAGTGACCGCACCATTTCCAAATGGGAGCGGGGGCTGGGCTGTCCCGATGTGTCGTTGTGGGCGGATTTGTCCGCCATCCTTTGCGTGGATTTGGAGCGTTTGCTCTCCGGGGACGGAAGCACCAACCACACCATAGGAGGAAATATGAAACATACCAAGTTTTTTGTCTGCCCCATCTGTGGCAGCATTGTCACCAGTACCGGAAACGCCACCATTTCCTGCTGCGGCAGACCCCTCTCCGCATTGGAACCCCAAAAGGCGGCGGAATCGGACAAACTCCGCTGCGAGCAGGTCGAGGATGAATGGCTCATCACCACCGACCATCCGGCGGAGAAACACAACTATATTTCTTTTGTGGCCTTTGCCACCGGAGATACCCTGCAAATTCTGAAACAGTACCCCGAATGGGAGATGAATGCCCGCATTCCCAGACGCCGCCACGGAAGGCTGCTCTGGTACTCCACCACCAAGGGACTGTTCTATCAGTTGATTTAAGGCAACATCCTGCCCTTCGAAGGAGAAATGTTCTATGCTAAAAGGAAAAACCATCCTGCTGGGTGTGACAGGTGGAATCGCCTGTTATAAATCCGCTATGCTGGCCTCCGCTCTGGTCAAGCAGCACGCCAATGTGCTGGTTATCATGACCAAAAACGCAACTGAATTTATTGCCCCTCTGACCTTTCAGCAGTTGACGGGCAATCATGTGGCGGTGGACACCTTCGACCGGAACTTCCCCCACAAGGTGGAGCACGTCGCCATTGCTGACCAGGCTGATTTGGTGCTGATTGCACCCGCTACCGCCAACGTGTTGGCCAAGTGCGCCCACGGCCTGGCAGACGATATGCTGACCACCACCGTTCTGGCCTGCGACTGCCCCAAGATTGCCGCTCCCGCTATGAACACCAAGATGTATTTGAATCCTGTCACGCAGGACAACCTGAACAAGCTCCGTTCCTATGGCTGGGAGGTGCTGGAGCCCGGCTCCGGCGTGCTGGCCTGCGGTGCGGTCGGCCCTGGCCGTATGCCTGAGCCGCAGGACTTGCTGGAGGTGGTTCTGCATCACCTCTCCCATGAAAAGGACATGACCGGCCTCAAGGTGCTGGTCACGGCTGGCCCAACCCGTGAGGCGGTGGATCCCGTTCGTTATCTGACCAACAAATCCACCGGTAAGATGGGCTATGCCATCGCCAAGGCTGCCGCCGCTCGTGGTGCGGAGGTGACGCTGGTTTCCGGCCCGGTCAACCTGCCCAAGCCGCCCTATATGGACGTGGTGGATATTACCTCCGCTCAGGATATGTACGACGCTGTCACCAGCCGCAGTGATGAGATGGATATCATCATCAAGGCCGCCGCCGTTGCAGATTATCGCCCTTCTACCGTGGCGGATCATAAAGTGAAAAAGTCCGACGGAGATATGAGCATTCCTCTCAGCCGCACCAGCGACATCCTCAAGACGCTGGGCGAGCGGAAAAAGCCTGGACAGTTCCTCTGTGGCTTTTCTATGGAAACTCAGAACATGGTGGAAAACTCCCGTGCAAAGCTGACCAAAAAGAATTTGGATCTCATCGCTGCCAATAATGTGAAGGTGGCCGGAGCGGGCTTCGCTGTGGATACCAATATCCTGACCCTGATCTCTCCCGATGACATGACAGAGCTGCCTCTGCTGACCAAGGATGCGGCGGCGGACGTGCTGCTGGATGAAATCCTCAAGCGCAGAAAGTAAAAGGAGAGAGATACCATGTCTGAACGAATCGCAACCATAGAGCGCAACACCAAAGAAACCAAAATTTCGGTTACTTTGAATTTGGACGGAACCGGAAAAAGCAATCTGAACACCAAAATCGGATTTTTTGACCATATGCTGGACGGCTTTGCCCGTCATGGCCTGTTTGACCTGGACGTGAAGTGTGACGGCGACGTGTGGGTAGATTGTCACCACTCCATCGAGGACACGGGTATTGTGCTCGGCAACGCCATCAAGGAGGCCGTGGGAGACAAAAAGGGCATCAAGCGTTATGGCAGCTGTATTCTGCCCATGGATGAGGCGCTGGTGCTCTGCGCTGTAGACCTCAGTGGTCGTCCTTACCTTGTCTATGATGCCAGCTTCACCAATCAAAGCGTGGGCGGCATGGATACCCAAATGGCAAAGGAATTTTTCTACGCCATCAGCTACGCCGCCGGTATGAATCTGCATTTGAAGGTGCTTTACGGCGACAACGACCATCATATCATGGAGGCCATGTTCAAAGCCTTTGCCAAGGCTCTGGATGCTGCTACCCAGTACGATGAGCGCATCCACGATGTGCTCTCCACTAAGGGAAGTCTTTAAACAACCTGTTCTTTGCGCTCAATCAAAGAGGAAATAATATGCGCTATAAAACCGTAATTTTTGACCTAGATGGTACTCTGTTGAACACCTTGGACGACTTGACCGATGCCTGCAACTATACCCTGTCTCAGGTGGGAGCGCCTGCCCGCAGTTCAAGCGAAATCCGCAGCTTTGTGGGAAACGGTATCGCCCGACTCATGGAGCTGGCACTTCCCGGCGGGCTGGACAACCCCAGATATGAGAGGGCGCTTGCCATCATCCGAGCCTATTATTACACCCATAATCAAATCAAAACCGCCCCCTATGCCGGTATTTTGGCGCTGTTGGATGAGCTGAACGCCCGTGGTTATCGGCTGGCGGTGGTCAGCAACAAGCCGGACAGCTCCGTCAAGCCGCTGGTGAGGGATTATTTTGGAGAGCGTTTTGAAGTCGCTCTTGGCGACCAGGAGGGCATTGCCCGAAAGCCTGCCCCTGACCTGGTGCTTCGTGCGGCGGCGGAGATGGGGGTCACGCTGGAGGATGCCGTTTATGTGGGGGATTCCGATGTGGATTTGCTGACGGCGAGAAATACCGGCCTGCCCTGTATTTCCGTGACGTGGGGCTTCCGTGACCGGGAGATGCTGGCCGAGGCCGGAGCCACCGTTTATGCCGATACCCCAGAGGAGCTGCTGCAATGCCTGTGAGACACCTCCTGATGGACGGAGACGGCTGTCCCGTGGTGCGGCAGGCGGCGGAGCTGGCCAAGCGCTACGGCGTTCCCAGCGTGGTTTTTTGTGATACCGCCCATCAGATTGTGTTGGACGGCGTGGAAACCGTCACCGTTTCTAAGGGGGCAGACAGTGCGGATTTCGTGCTGCTGAATCGGGTGCGCCCGGCGGATATCGTGGTCACGCAGGATTACGGACTGGCTGCGCTGTGCCTGACCAAAGGCGCTGTGGTGCTCAATCAGGACGGAAAACGCTATACGGCGGAAAATATCGACGGATTGCTATACACCAGATACATCGGGAAAAAAGTTCGCAAGGCGGGTGGCCGACTGAAAGGCCCGCCCAAACGAAGGCCAGAGCAGGATGAAGCCTTTTGCCAGGCACTGGACAAACTGCTGCGAACCAAAGAATAGAGGAAGAAGTGGAAGATTTTGCCTCCACTTCTTTCTATTTCGAAATATTTTCAGAAAATTCACAAAAAGAGCTTTACTTTCATACTTTAGAATGATAAAATATAAAAGAATGTGCGGCCTGGCAAACAGGACGCAGAAAGGAACGGTATACCGAATTATGTCTAAAGTTGGAGGAAAGCAGGCAAGTATGGGCCTGTACCAGACCATTTTGCAGCTGAAGGATGAGGAGGAGTGCTACAAGTTTTTCCAGGATCTGTGTACGGTGTCAGAGCTTCGTGCGATGGAGCAGCGCTATGATGTTGCGGTTCTTCTCAGAAAAGGAATGATCTATAACGATATTCTCCGGGAAACCGGTGCCAGCAGCGCCACCATCAGCCGTGTCAATCGTGCTTTGAATTATGGCTATGAGGGTTATCAGCAGGTGTTTGCCCGTCTTTTCCCCGAGGAGGAGAAGAAAGAGTGAGCGCTTACGAGGGACTGGCTCGTTATTATGATGGGCTGACCGCTGACGTGGACTATCAGGCGTGGCTGGACTGGTACGAGGGGTGGTTTGCACAAAGCGAAGTACCGGTCAAGATTGTGCTGGACTTGGCCTGCGGAACGGGAACGCTCACCTGTATGCTGGCGGAACAGGGTTATTCCATGCTGGGAACCGATCTTTCTCCCGAAATGCTGGCAGAGGCCATGGAAAAGGCCGCAGGGCTGGAATGCGAAGCCCCCATCTTCCTCAATCAGTCCGTGGATGAGCTGGATATGTTCGGAACCATTGATGCCTGCGTGTCCAGCTTGGACAGCATCAACTATATCACCGAGGAGGAGACCCTCCGGGAAGCCTTCCGGCGGATTCATACCTTCCTGATGCCCGGCGGTTATTTCCTCTTTGATATCATCGCTCCTGAGTGGCTGAAAAAGCTGGACGGGGAGCTGTTCGTGGATGAAAACGAGGATGTGTTCTGTGTTTGGCGTGCCGGGTTCGATGAGGAAGCGCAGGTGCTGACCTACGGTATGGATCTCTTCGAGCGAGAAGAGGATGTGTGGTATCGGGAGCAGGAGGAACACAACGAGCGAGCCTGGACGGTGAGGGAGCTGGCGGAGATGCTGACGGAAAACGGCTTCCGCAGCGTGGAGGTGTTCGGCAACTTGAAACGCTTACCCGCCACCGAGAACAACCGGAGACTGTGCTTTGTCTGCGTCAATGGCGAGGGAGGACAGACTCCCGGACAGCTGCCCGAAGCAGAAGAACCATAAAAGCAAAAGGCATCTTTTGTTCGGCGAAAATGGAAGCCGGAACAAGAAGATGCCTTTTTGTTGCGAAAATAGAGGATATAGGCGTAATCAAAAGAAAAACAAGAGAAAAAACTGCGCAGAAAAATTTTTGAAAAAATTAAAAAAAAGTGTTGACAAACGGGGGGAGCATGAGTATAATAATCATTGTTCCGAGCGAAACACCGGCTCGAAACCGTGAAAAAATATGGCGGCGTAGCTCAGTTGGCTAGAGCATGCGGTTCATACCCGCAGTGTCACCGGTTCGAATCCAGTCGCCGCTACCATGTTTCTTCTCCGAAGGCTCTCGTTTTCGGAGAAGTTTTTAAATGGCCCGTTGGTCAAGAGGTTAAGACACGGCCCTTTCACGGCTGTAACATGGGTTCGATTCCCGTACGGGTCACTTTGGAGGCTTAGCTCAGCTGGCTAGAGCGCCTGCTTCACACGCAGGAGGTCGAGAGTTCGAGTCTCCCAGTCTCCACCAAAAGCGAAAAATCCGAACTTAGTTCCGTTGAGGAATGGGTTCGGGTTTTTTGTTTTTATTTCTGATGT
>JAKSQD010000089.1 GCA_024404315.1 Oscillospiraceae bacterium | reverse complement strand
AATCTTATCTGGTGCTTCAAGTTTGTTTCACGTTGTTTAATTTACAAGGTACACAATCGAACCGGTCTTCATCGATTTGCCTTTGCATCTCTCTGACCGACTTGTTTATTTTAGCACGCTCTTTCGAGCTTGTCAAGCACTTTTTTGATTTTCTTTCAGATTTTTTTGAATCCGATTTCAACCTCAAGCACTTTGGCTCTCTTGAACGACTTGCTAAGTTTATCACATTCTGTCGAACCTGTCAAGCACTTTTTCTGATTTTTTTCAGACCCGATTGGATCCGACCTCAGCACCGATTCATCCAGCAACTTTCCAGTGCAATCAACCGGTTATTTGTACTTGATTTGTTCGCTCTCCTGAACGCTCAGATAGGATATCACGACAACCTCTATTTGTCAACACCTATTTTCGCTGTTTTTCCCACTTATCCGTGTGAATCTTTTTCTTTGCTCTGCGTCCAAAGAGAACCTACTCCAATCGTTTCCATTTCCCCGCTCTTTTATTCATAAAAAAGCCGATCTGGAGCAACTTTCTTCCAGACCGGCTGTGATATTCGTTTGCTTGTGGATAGGCTCTTACTTCTCCCAAATCAGGGTAGCAAAGTAATCCTCGGGGGTCTCGGCACGGCGCATCATGCGGGTTTCGCCATCCTCCTGGAGCAGAATCTCCGCAGAGCGCAGACGGCCATTGTAGTTATACCCCATGGAGAAGCCG
This sequence comes from Oscillospiraceae bacterium, assembly GCA_024404315.1. GTDB lineage: Bacteria > Bacillota > Clostridia > Oscillospirales > Oscillospiraceae > Onthomonas. Next base: position 6,284 of record JAKSQD010000089.1, on the reverse strand, counting down.
TGCGCACCGGTATCATGGATGACCAGCAGGTCGCCCTTGTCGATCTGGGGCAGCATACGATCCACGGCGAATTTGTCGCAGTTCTCGCAGAGGGAGCCGACCACATCATACAGATGGTCACAGGGAGCCTCCTCCTTGCCCATCACGGTGACATGGTGATAAGCGCCATAGATGGCGGGGCGCATCAGGTTGGCGGCGCAGGCATCCACGCCGATATACTCCTTATAAGTGTGCTTTTCATGAATGGCACGAGTGACCAGGTGGCCATTGGGAGCCAGCATAAAGCGACCCATCTCAGTGAAGATGGCCACATCGCCCATACCGGCGGGCACCAAAATCTCCTCGAACTTGCGGCGGACACCTTCGCCAATAACAGCGATGTCATTCTTGGGCTGCTCGGGACGATAGTCAATGCCCACACCGCCGGAGAGGTTGATAAAGCCGATGTGAGCGCCGGTTTCCTTCTGGAGCTCCACAGCCAGCTCAAACAGCTGACCGGCCAGCGCAGGATAATAGTCATTCGAAATGGTGTTAGAGGCCAGGAACGCATGAATACCAAAGGTCTTAGCGCCCATCTCCTTCAGGCGCTTGTAAGCCTCAAAGAGCTGGGGACGGGTCATACCATATTTTGCATCGCCGGGGTTGTCCATGACCTGGAAGCCCTCCTTGCTCTCGCCCAGCTGGAACACGCCGCCGGGATTGAAGCGGCAGGAGATGGTCTCAGGGATATAGCCAATGGTCTCTTTCAGAAAATCCACATGAGTGATGTCATCCAAATTGATGATTGCGCCCAGCTCTGCGGCCTTGACGTACTCCTGAGCGGGGGTCTCGTTGGCGGAGAACATAATCTCATGACCCTGAATGCCGCAGCGCTCGCTCATCATCAGCTCGGTGAGGGAGGAACAGTCCGTGCCGCAGCCCTCCTCGTGGAGAATCTTCAAAATCTGGGGAGTGGGCGTGGCTTTGACGGCGAAATACTCACGGAAGCCCTTGTTCCAGCTGAATGCCTGGTTGACGGCACGGGCGGTTTCACGAATGCCCTTCTCGTCATAAAGGTGGAAGGGGGTGGGGTACTGCTGGCAAATGGCTTCCAGCTGGTCACGGGTTACAAAGGGGGTCTTTTTCATCTTTGATTTCTCCTCACGCTATGTAAAATGCTCAATGGGGCTTTTCGTCTCAATGCCCATTACTATACCCGATTTTTTTCGAGTATGCAAGGGCTTACCGCATATTTTTTCTTGTTTTTTGCATGAAAATGCAAGACCCCTCCTTTGCACTTGCAATTTATTCGCCATGTTGTTTTCTTTTCTCGTTTTCTCTGTCAAAAATAGTCAAATATATTCCCTTCTTTTTGTCAGATTCGTGGATATTTGTCCCGCCTTCAAAAAAATGACGACCGCCTCTTGAAATTTGTTTTTGAGGGTTGTATACTTTCTTCTCGTATAGCCAGAAGATGCTTTCAGGAAAAAAGCCGGAGTCAACGCCGGTTTGCCGAAGGAGTAACACTCTCAGGGCTTCCAAGGGGGGAAGCAAGACTGAAAGCGGATGGCTCTCTGGAGAAGTCCGTGCATGACACGGGTGCCGAAGGTGCAAGGGAGAGGAATACTCTCCGGGAATCTCTCAGGCAAAAGGACAGAGAAAAAACAAACGGCAGCGCATTCTTTGTTTTTTTCTATTGTTTCGTCCTTTTTTCCACTCCAGAGCAGCAATTGCTGCTCTTTTTTGTTGCTCCGACCGATGTCCCCACCTGGAGAAGCCCTCCCCGCCGGGTGCGCTTGTTATATCCTGCGCTCGCAGTTGATATATATTTTATGAGAGAAGAATCAAGTTGAAAAGGAGAATTCTGCCAAATGTTAGAATCATTTTCCAAACTGGTGGAAACCATTGACGGCATCGTCTGGGGTCCCATCATGCTGACCATTCTGGTCGGTACCGGTATTTACCTGACCATCCGCACCGGCTTCCTGTGCTGGCGCAACCTTCCCTTTGCCATTTCCTCCACCCTCAGCAAGGAAGCCCGCACCAAAAAGGGCGAGGGTGACGTTTCTCCCTTCGCCTGCCTCTGCACCGCTCTGGCTGCTACCATCGGTACGGGCAACATCGCCGGTGTTGCATCCGCTCTGGCTGTCGGCGGTCCTGGCGCTCTGGTCTGGATGTGGATTTCCGCCGCTTTCGGCATCACCTCCAAGTTTACCGAATGTGCCCTGGCCGTTAAGTACCGTATCACCAACGACAAGGGCGAAATGCTGGGCGGCCCCATGATTACCGCTGAATACGGCATCCCCGCCGTCTACGGCGAGAAGTACAAGGGCTTCGGCAAAGTGCTGGGCATCCTCTTCGCTCTGTTCGCCGTCTTTGCCTCCTTCGGCATCGGCAACCTGACCCAGGGCAATTCCATTGCCACCGCCTTTAATAACGTCTGCGGCGCTCCCATGATGGTCGTTGCCGCCATTGTCGGTCTGGCTACTCTGGCTGTCGTCGTCGGTGGCCTGGACAGCATCTCCAAGGTTTCCTCCGTCGTTGTCCCTGCTATGGCAATCTTCTATTTTGTGGGTGCTGTGGTGGTCATTCTGGCTCACATCACTGCCGTTCCCGGCGCTATTGTTGACATGATCCGCATGGCCTTCTCCGTCAAGGCAGTGGGCGGCGGCGCTGCGGGCGCTGTTGTCGCTTCCATGATGCAGGCCATGAGCAAGGGCGTCGCCCGTGGCTGCTTCTCCAACGAGGCCGGCATGGGTTCCGCTGCTATCACCGCTTCCGCCGCAACCACCGATTCCCACGTCCGTCAGGCTTACATCAACTCCACCGGTACCTTCTGGGATACCTTCGTGGTCTGCTCCGTCACCGGCCTTTCCATCCTGACCTCCGGCGTGATGAATGACATCGAGTTCGCCACCGACGGCTCTCCCCTGCCCGCCTGGACCGGCGCTAACCTGACCATTGCCGCCTTCAAGACCACCCTCGGCCCGGTCGGTGCTTGGCTGGTCGCCATCGCTCTGGCTCTGTTCGCTTTCTCCACCATTCTGGGCTGGGAGTATCACGGCGAGAAGGCTCTGGAGTACCTGACCTCCTCCACCAAGGCTACCATGGCTTACCGTGTTATCTTCTCCGTCGTCGCCTTCTTCGGCTGCATAACTGCCTTTGAGCTGGCTTGGAACATCTCCGATGTGCTCAACGCCCTGATGATTCTCCCCAACGCCATCATCATGTGGATGCTGGTCGGCCCCCTGGTTCAGGACATGAAGGACTTCGACAAGGCCAAGAAGTAATCCTTTTCCCCCTTACAAGACAAAGCCTTCCGGCTGAGACGGTTTGTTCCGCCTCTCCCGGGAGGTTTTTTCGTTCCCTCCAGGTGAGGAGGGGAAACCGCCCCACCAGCCCGCTTTCTCACCATCACAAAAAAGGTTCAAAACCGGTACACTTCTGTCAAAATTGTCCCATTGAAATTGGAGGAAACTATGATATAGTATACTCAACATTTTGTGATTTCGAGGTAAAGGTATGTTATACGTCGTGCTTTCCGCCCTTCCCTTTCTGACGGCGCTTGCCCTGATGGTAGGGTTCCGTTTCTCCTCCGCAAAAGCCCTCATCCTCTCTCTCATCATGACGGTTTTTCTGGTTCTGACGGTGTGGCAAATGGATTTCCAATCGGTTGTGGGGTACTTTGTCTATGGAGCGCTCAAATCTCTGGATCTTCTGCTCATCATCGGCGGAGCCATCCTCCTGCTGAACACCCTGCGTCAAACGGGTATCATGGTGGTCATCAGCAACGGCTTCCGCCAAATCTCCCCTGACCCCCGCATCCAGGCCATTATCATTGCCTACCTCTTCGGCGCTTTCGTGGAGGGAGCCGCTGGTTATGGCACGCCCGCAGCCCTAGCCGCTCCTCTGCTGGTGGGACTGGGCTTTCCGCCCGTGGCGGCCTGCGCCGTGGCGCTGATCTCCAACAGCACCCCCGTGCCCTTCGCCGCCGTAGGCACGCCCACCCTAACCAACATGGCCAACCTCTCCACCTCTGTGCAGGCGTCCGGCTCCACCGTGGAGGCCTTTACCGCCGCCGTCACTCACAAAACCTGCCTCTATCTGGGTCTGGCCGGTCTGGTTGTGCCGCTGCTGCTGGTGGCGGTGCTGGTGCTGACCTTCGGCAAGAGCAACAAGCTTTTCCGCATTGTGGAAACCATTCCCTTCTGTCTGCTCTCCGCTTTGACCTTTGTGGTTCCCTATTATCTGCTGGGTACCTTCCTCGGCCCGGAGTTTGCCTCCATCATCGGCTCGGTCGTCGGCCTTGTGCTGACCATTCTTGCCGCTCAAAAGCGCTTCCTCACCCCCAAAATGGTCTGGCACTTCCGCTATAACGTCCGCCGCCAGCTGGACGACCTGCCCACCGGCCTGGACACCCCCACCGCCTTGGAGATGATGAAAGCCTGGCTGCCCTATCTGGTCATCGCCCTGCTGCTGCTCATGACCCGCATTCCCGCCTTCGGCCTCAAGGCGCTGCTCAACTCCTTCAATATTCACCTGGAACACATTCTCGGCGTAGAGGGGCTCAACTTTGATTTCGCCCTCATCTATAACCCCGGCCTGGTTCCCTTTATGCTGGTTTCCCTGGGTACGATGTTCTTCAAGCGCAAGCACCTGCCCGCCAACGGCGTGGCCATCATCTTTCGGGACACCGGCAAGCAGCTTTTCAAAATCGCCCTGGCGCTGGTCAGCGGCGTGGCCATGGTGCAAATTATGATTCACTCCGGGGTCAACCACTCCGGCCTGGAAGGGATGCTCACCCAAATCAGCACCTTTATTGTGAACGCTGTGGGCGATTCCTTCCCCGTGATTTCTCCCCTGCTGGGTGTGCTGGGCGCTTTCGTGTCCGGCTCCTGCACGGTCTCCGGCGTGCTGTTCGCCCCGCTGCAATACCAGACCGCCGAGCTGCTGGGACTCTCCACCGCCTCCATCATCGCCCTGCAAATGGCGGGCGGCGCAGTGGGCAACATGATTTGCATCAATAACGTGGTCGCCGTCGCCTCCACCACCAACGCTGTGGGGCAGGAAGGCCAGATTATCCGCATGAACCTGCTGCCCTGCCTGGTCTATGTGGGTTTGATTCTGGGAGTTTACTTCCTGTTGGGATAATGACATGTTTTTTCATGAAACAGGAGCCTGTTTTTCACATTGTTTTCTGCTTTTTGTTGTTATTTCTCCGTAACCACCCGTCTTTTGACAATCTTATCTTGACTTTTTGTGAGAATCGGTTACAATAATCCCTATGTACCTTCCCTTTGTCTGTTGGGAGACGGAAAGGAGCCCGCTTTGATGATTTCAGATGATTCCTTCTTTTACCTTCCCAATCTCTACACCTTCCAGAACAAAAACGCCTTTTTCGGCAGCTTTCGGGGGCTTCGGTTCTACGTCAAGCCCACCGAGGAGGGCGAAGCCGACCACAAGCGGCAGATGTTTCAATGCTGCGTCTGGTACGGCGAATACTGCCTGGAAGAGAGTGAAGTGGTGGCCGAAGCGGTCTTCCCGCTGGATGCCGACGGTCACGCCCAGGTGATTCAATGGTTGGATGAACAGTACCAGCGCATGTCCAAGCCCGACCCCAAAACGGAAAGGAGCCATGAACCATGAACAAATTACTGAAACGACTGGCCGCTCTGACTCTGGTTTTTCTTCTGGTCGTTCAGATGAGTACGGCAGCCCTGGCCGCCCCCATTGCCTCCGGCTCCTGCGGCAAAAATGTCAAGTGGAGCTATGACACAAAGAAAAAGACCCTGACCATCAGCGGCAAGGGTGCAATGAAGCAATACGACAACTGGGAAATCCCGTGGGAGCAAAACGGCTGGAACAACGAAATGAAAAAGCTGGTCATCGAAAAAGGTGTCACCTCCATCTGTGACTATGCCTTCAGCGAGTGCAGCTTCACCAGCGTTTCCCTGCCCAGCACTCTCACCAGCATCGGAAGCTATGCTTTCTTTGATAACGAGCTGAAAAGCGTCACCCTGCCCAAGAATCTGAAAAAGGTGGGCACGCAGGCTTTCTATGCCAACCCCATCAAGGCTTTTCAGGTCGCCAAGGGCAGCAAGTACCTTTCCGTCAAGGATGGTGTTCTCTTCGACAAGAAAATGACTTCCCTCATTGCCTATCCCGAAGAAAAGACCAGCAAAAGCTATACCATCCCCGGCTCCGTCAAAACCATCCGTGCCTCTGTTTTCTTCTGTGATGAGGCAGGCATCGGCGGCAACCAACATCTGCGTGAGCTGACCATCCCCAAGAGCGTCACCTCCATC
>JAKSQD010000088.1 GCA_024404315.1 Oscillospiraceae bacterium | reverse complement strand
GCACCCGTTAAGGCTGGCACAAATGCTGTCCTTTTGACGGGTGCTGCTGTCGTTCATGACCAGATGAAGGAGGGCGAAGAGGACAACGCCGCCATTGAAGCTGCGGACAGCACTCTGACCACCACCGGCACCGTTCGCCTTGTCCATCAGCATCATAAAAACCGTTCCCATGATGAATCCGAGAAATCCCAACGTCTGACCCATGAGGAGGAGCAGACCGGCAGGATTCATTTTGAGAGCAAAACGAATACGAAACGGGCTGATTCCCCCAATACTGACGCTGAAAAGCAACGAAAGCAGGCTGTTCGTCATAACCAGAAGAAAAAGCAGGTGCGTGAGGGCTATTACGCCGAAAAACACAACGCCGAACGTGTGGAAAGTGCAGGGAATGCCGTCAGCGCCGTCTTTGAGAAGGTCATGGAGGTCGTGCAGGAGAAAAAACACACCATTTTCGTCCTGTTGGCACTGCTGTTCATGGTGATGTTTCTCATGACGCAGCTTGCCTCCTGCGGTGCGATGATTACCGGTGCGGTGGACTATTTTCTGGAAACCTCATGGCTCAACGATGATGCCGACATCAACAAGGCAGAGGTCTACTACACCAAGTTGGAGGCAGAGTTAGCACAGAATATAGGTCGTTCGTCCGTTTTACATCCTAATTTCGATGAATACCGTTTCGATCTTGATGAAATCGGGCATGACCCTGTGGAGCTGATAAGCTACCTCTCAGCCGAAGCCGAGAATGGTATTTTTGAGTACAACGCAGATTTGGAAGCACATCTGAGAGAAATCTTTGCGGAACAATATGCCCTTGATTATACCGAACTCTCCGACCGTTCCACCACGACCCGAACCGTTCGGGTGGGTGAATCTATTGGTCAGGTCGTGACCAGTGCCTATTGCAACTGTGCTATCTGCTGCGGTCAATGGGCCGGAAGTCCTACCGAAAGCGGCGTAATGCCTACGGCGAACCATACCCTCGCTGTTGATTTGTATGACCCCATTGTACCGATGGGAACGCAGATCGTCATGAACGGCATACTTTACAAGGTAGAAGATACAGGTTATTTGAACCGTTACGGCGTGAACTTCGATGTTTATATGGATTCTCATGCTACCGCTCAGATGTGGGGGCACAAGACCTTTGAAGCGTTTCTCTACGATGCCAATGGAAGTGAGACAGTCACCGTCACCGATACTTCCACCAGAAGCGTTCTGAGCATCAGCCTGAGAAAGAAATCTTTGGATGAAATCGCTCACCATAATCTGAATCTGATTCAGGAAGAACAGTACGGTATTTATAAGGAAAGTGGCGGCAATCGTGCCTTTTTGACCTCTCCCGTTGCGGATAACTGGAAAGGTAGCGTTAGTGGTTGCTATGGCTACCGCTATAAAGTTGGCGGGACTGTCGCACAGCACAATGACCTGCTGATTGCACAACCTACGGGCAGAGCGGTCAACGCTCCTTTTGACGGAACTGTAACGAAAATTGGTTCAAACGCCACGTTGGGAACCTATATTACCATAAAAAAAGACGATTATACCGTGACCTTTGGACATCTCCGTTCTGTCAGTGTGACGGAGAGGCAGGAAGTCACCAAAGGAAGCATGGTGGGGCGTGTGGGCAGCACGGGAAACGTAACTGAGCCGTCCCTGTCAGTTTCTTTCCAATACCGTGGAGAGGACTACAACCCCTATTTTTACTTTTTGTCCGCCGGAAGTTAAGATTTCTGCGGAAAAGGAGGCTTAATATTTGAAATATGAAACCATCTGTTCCCGTTTGGAAAGCAAAGAACGCAAACGGGCGCAGCTTGATACAGAGATTGTGCAGCTGCGGCAGATGAAGCTCCAGATGGAGCACAACGAAGAACTTGCCCGCCTGAGAAAGCTGGAAAAGCAGACCCTTTCCAAAGAGGAAGCACAGGCGATTCAGGCGGAATACAATACGGAGGGCGAACAGAAATGAGAAAAAATCGTATTCTCTCTCTGATTCTGGCACTTGCCATGAGTTTTTGTCTGATGATGTCCATGACCGTGACAGCTCATGCCTTTGTGGGCGGTGACATCAACGCAGAGGCAAGCACTGAGGTCATCGTGGAAGCGGAAAGTGAGGAAGCAACTGAAACGGCTGAAGTTTCCGAACCCGTTGTTCCTGAACCTGTTGCACCCGAACCGCTGACCCCTGACGGCAACGGTACCATTGCGGACGATACTGCCAGCGGAAGCAAGCAGTTTATCACGGTTCAGACCAAAAACGGCAACTATTTCTATCTGATTCTTGACCGTGACCGTGAGGGTGAAAACGCTTATATGCTCTCTCAGATTGACGAAGCAGACCTTGAGGAGTTCATCGAAAAGGAAGAGCCGGAAGTGCAGCCTCCTATCTTTGAGGAACCCGAAATCACCGTTCCCAAACCGGAGCCTGCCCCCGAACCTGCAAAGACGGTCAACGCCGGTAATGCTATCATCACCCTTCTGGGACTGGCGGCATTGGGCGGCGGAGCGTTCTACTATTTCAAGGTGCTGCCCGACAAGAAACCTCGTCAGCCTGAAAACCTCAATGAGATGGAATTTGAGGACGATCCCGAAATCAATGAGGACGAGGAACCTTATATGAGCAAACCTTTTGTGGAGGACGACTACTCGGATGATGACCCCTGAACGTGAAAAGATGACTTTTTCCTGCCGAAACTGCGAATATAACATCGGCAGGAATCGAATTGGCTGTGGTGGACATTGCCTGAAAAATATCATGTATGAAAGCGGAGGAGCTAACTATTTGAAGAACGATAAGCAACCCAAAACCCGAACCAAGCGTGAAAAGGTGAACATTTCCGACAAGTTTAAGCTGGTGATTTGCGAAAAGCCCAGTGTTGCCCAGCAGATTGCCCGTTTGTTCAATGCCAATCGTCGGCGTGAGGGCTACATGGAGGGCAACGGCTGGCGTGTGAGCTGGTGCATGGGACATCTTGTGCATCTGGCACAGCCGGACGAAATCAGTCCCGACCTCAAGAAGTGGAAGCGTGATGTTCTGCCCATTATCCCCGAAAAGTGGATGTATCTCCCCGAAAAGGGCAAGGAAAAGCAGCTGAATGCCCTGAAAAAGCTGATGAACGATGACGAGGTGTTCACTGTTATCAACGCCTGTGACGCAGGACGGGAGGGCGAACTGATTTTCCGTCTGGTGTATGAGTGTTGTGGATGCACAAAGCCTATGGCACGCCTGTGGATTCACAGCATGGAGGACAAGGCGATTCTGGACGGCTTCAACCACCTGCGCCCTGGCTCCGATTTTGACAACCTCTATCACGCTGCCCTGTGCCGTTCCGAGGCGGATTGGCTGATTGGCATCAACGCCACCCGTAAATACGGACTTCTGGCACATCGAAGGGGCATGACCATTGGGCGAGTGCAGTCTCCCACGCTGGTGATGCTGACGGAACGTGCCAAGGAGATTGACGAGTTTGAGCCTGTTCCTTATTACAACCTGCATCTCAGTGTGGACGGCGTGGAAGCGGTTCGGGAGAAGATGTTCGACCAGTCCGAAGCGGATGCGCTGGCGGAGAAGTGTCATGGTAAGCCCGTCACCGTGAAAAGTGTGGAGAAGAAGGAGAAAACCGTTCATCCTCCCAAACTCTGTGACCTGACCACCCTCCAGCGTGAAGCGAACCGGCTCTTCGGCTACTCTGCGAAAACCACACTGGATCTGGCACAGAAGCTCTACGAGAAAAAGGTGCTGTCCTATCCCCGAACCGACAGTCAGTACATCACGGAGGATATGCAGAAGTCGGTGAAAATGCTGGTGGGAGCTGCGGCTTCTGCTGTGGGGGTGAACGTGGTGTTCAGTCCCAACACTTCTCCTATCGCAAACAATTCTAAGGTTTCTGACCACTTTGGACTTCTGCCCACCGAGAACCTCACCTTTGAGAAAATGAGCGGTCTGGACGATGCGGAGGCGAATGTCATGTCCATCGTGGCTCACCGTTTGCTCTGTGCAACGGCAAGTGACCATATTTATGAGGAAACCGTGCTGACGCTGGACTGCGAGGGCGAGATTTTCACCACCAAGGGCAAGCGTATCGTGGATATGGGCTGGAAGCAGTTTGAACTCCGCAAGAGCGAACAGGCGGAAAAGACGCTGCCGGAACTGAAAGAGGGGCACGTTTTCGACCATGCGGAGGCAAAGCGTTCTGACCACATGACCACGCCCCCCGAACACTACACCGAGGACGCTCTTCTCTCTGCCATGGAAAACGCAGGCAAGAAGGAATTTGCGGATGGCGTGGAGCGTTCCGGTTTGGGAACCTCTGCCACCCGTGCCACCATCATCGAACGCATCATTTCCAGCGGCTATGCACAGCGTAAGGGTAAAAGGCTGATTCCCACCCAGCTGGGACGGCTGCTGGCGGATGTTCTTCCCGAACCCCTCCGTTCTGCGGAACTCACCGCAAAATGGGAGAATGACCTGCTGCTGATCTCCGAGGGTAAGCTGTCTCCCGATGACTTCATGAACGGCATCCACAAGCTGACCCATGAATTGATGGACATTCAGCATGACCGTGACAAGGTGCGTGACCTCCGATTCTTCGATCAGGAAAGTCTGGGAAACTGTCCCCGATGCGGCAGACCCATCTATGAGGAGGGGCCTCTGGGCTTCTTCTGTTCCGGTTCCTATTACGGCTGTATGTGGGGGCTGTGGAAGAACAGTGGTTATCTCCGTGCGGCTGGCGTGACCCTCGACCGCAAGCTGGCGGCGGAACTGATTCAGAACGGCAAAGCACACGTCACCAACGTCCTGTTTGAGAACTCCAATGAGGGCGACCTGATGCTGGTGGAGAACGGGGAAGTTTACCCCAACTATAAGTACATCATGTCCGAGCAGGAAACCACCGAGAACTAATCGAAAAGACAACTAAATTTCCTACATCAAGGCGGGCTATAGCTCATTTTTCGGTCATAGTCTGCCTTTTTTGCGAGGTGAAAAAATAGTTGGCAAAAACCTATCAGGAGGTCTCTGAGCTTTCGGTAGAGACCTCCCAAAAAGTGGCAAGCTCTCCTGCGGAGTGGATGAACTATCTGGATACCGCTTCCAGAATGTACAAATACAGCTTTCAGGAGCAGCTTCTCATTCACGCACAAAAGCCGGAGTCCACCGCCTGTGCTCCTTTCGCTCTGTGGAACAGCCGATTTAACCGTGTGGTTCGCCGTGGTACTTAGGGAATTGCACTGATTGACCAGTCCTCTCAGATTCCACGATTGAAATATGTGTTTGACGTATCGGACACCGTGGCGAGGATTGGCGGCAAGAATCCCTACCTCTGGAAAACCCCTCCCGTAGCGGAAAATTTCATCGTGGAGCGGCTGATTCAGCGGTTTGATGTTCACCCTGAGCATTTGGTACTGGACGAGTTTTTACATGAACTGACCAGACAGACCGTTTTCAGCGAAACGGAAGAAGCGTTAGAACTGCTGAAAACCCGTGTGTCGGGTAGTTTTCTGGAAGATTTGGACGATGACAACCTCAGTGTCAGATTTTCCTCTCTGGCGGCGGCGAGCCTTGAATATATGCTGTACACCCGATGCGGCATCTTCGCAGAGGATTATCTGGTGCAGGAGGATTTTGGTTTCATCACCGATTTCAATACGGTGGAAGCTCTGTCCGTGTTGGGCGAAACGCTGGCACAGAACGCCAATGAGCTGCTGACGGCAATCGGGCAGGTCTCCAAGCAGATGGAAGCAGAGCGGCGGCAGAATCCCCACGCATTTTTCCATAGTCAGGGGCAGGAACGCTCGATAAAAAAAGAAGAAGTCCCTCTTGACAACGGAGTTAATAGTGGATATAATGCTTTAAAGCGTGAAAGTGAACCATACACACAACAATCTCAATTAGGAGGACAGACACATGAAACTGACCTATCACGAGGGAGCGGACGGTCTGATGTATCCCGACCTGACCATTCGGGGAGCGGACACTCAGAGAACGCTGGGCAAGTACGGACTGATGCGCCGGAATTTCCTCCGAGACAAGAAGCCGGCGGTGTTTCAGTCGATGCTCATCCGAGTGACCCTGTGGGAGACCGAGGACAAGGCGGACGAAATGGAAGAACGCCTGATGAAGCAGATGGCGGAGCAGGAGGGCGTGACCGAAGCTCTGAAAGCAGCCGATCAGATGGAGTGGGTGCGTCGGATGAACAGCATCCAGAACAGAGCGGAGGAAATGGTGAAAGCAGACCTGATTTATCAGTAAGCGAGCCTGAACCCCAAGCCGAACCCGCAGCAAAACCGAATATCTCAGAAGTTGAACCGGATGGCACTATGCTGTTCGGTTCTTCTGTTCCTTATGAGGCTGTGGATGAAATTCTTCGTACCGGCGGCAACCAGCGGTATGGTGTTCAGCGTATCATTTCCCATCATCAGCACAACGGCGAGAACTTTCCTGCTATGCTGAAGCAGGAGTTTTTGGGACTCTGGGAGCGAGCCGGTGGTCGTGGCATCGTTCTTGATACCTTTAAATATGCGGCGTGGTACGACAAGGATGGCATCCATGTGGCAAGGGGCGAATCCGTCAGCAATCAGGATTCTGTTCACTTCACATGGGAGCAGGCGGCGGATCGCATTGATTATCTGCTGACCCACGGTCTGTATCAGCCCCAAATTGTCGTTGACCAGTCCGCTGACCGTGACCGTTTGGAGCTGGCAGAGAAATTCATTTTTCTTTGGCGTGAGAAAAATAAGGAGCATCCCCACCCGTTTTTTATGGATGAAGCCTATTTCACGACTTACAAGGGGTTTCCTGATGAATCCGCTGCCATTGCAGAAGCATTAAAATACCCCACGATTATGAAACAGACGGTTGAAAATCTCAGGAATTTTGCCCGTGCCTATTATGCGGATAAAAGTCTGCTGATGGCACATTATACACAGCCTGCAAGGGTGTATAAGAGACTGGAAAAGTTTCTGAATGACCCGCTTGTGTATCCTGCTACCACTTATTTTCCTTCTGAACGGCAGTTTTTCATCACCAGAGACGAAATTGATGATACCATCTGGCA
>JAKSQD010000087.1 GCA_024404315.1 Oscillospiraceae bacterium | reverse complement strand
CCTGCGGGCATTCCCGTTGGTCACAGCTCCACAGGCTGCTTGTTAGCGTTTCAACGCAAAGTCTCTCCCGGAGACGGTTTGCATTGAAACGCAGAGTGCCGACACAAGGTCGGCACAGGTTTGGACGGCTCCTCGCCGTCTAAACCTTTTTCAGAGAAAAAAGCAGACACCCGCATTGTGAGTGCCTGCTTTTGTTATATCTGTATGGTTTTTGTTGTCCTGTCTGCTTATGCGCAGTCAGGAAAGAGCAAGGACGATTACACGCCGGAGTAAGCGGCAAAGCCAGCGTCGATGGGCAGGACAACGCCGGTGATGGCGGAGGCGGCCTCATCATCGGTGAGGAAGAACACGCCGCCCAGCAGCTCCTCAGAGTCCACGAAGCGACCAGTGGGAGTGCCGGTCAGAATCTTGTTGGAGCGAGCGGTGGGAGTGCCGTCAGGATTGAACAGCAGGGCACGGTTCTGATTGGAAACGAGGAAGCCGGGGGCGATGGCGTTGGCACGGATGCCGGAGCCTGCAAAGTGAGTGGCCAGCCACTGAGTAAAGTTAGAAATTGCGGCCTTTGCGCCAGAATAGGCGGGAATCTTGGTCAGGGGGATATAGGCGTTCATAGAGGAAATGTTCAGGATATTGCCGGACTGCTTAGCCACCATGTCCTTAGCGAAGGTCTGAGTGGGGAGCAGGGTACCCTGGAAATTCAGCTTGAAGACGAAGTCGACACCGCCGGCATCCAGATCGAAGAAGGTCTTCTGACCCTCCTTTGCCTCGTGCTGATACTCGTTGTCGGTGGTTGCACGGGGATTGTTGCCGCCAGCGCCGTTGACGAGGATGTCACAGGGACCGAGGTCGGCGAGAACCTGCTGATGGACAGCCTCCAGAGCCTCAGGGTCAAGGACATTGGCCTTATAGCCCTCGCAGATGAGACCCTCAGCCTTCATCTCGTCAGCAAGCTTCTTGACGGCTTCCTCGTTCAGGTCCAGAGCGGCGACCTTTGCGCCAGCCTTGGCATAGGCACGGGCCATATCACCGCACAGGACGCCGCCGGCACCGGTGACAACAACGACTTTTCCGGTAAAATCATGATTCAGAGGCAGTTTCATAGTAAAAACATCCTTTCGAGTTTAATTCGGAATGCGGAATTGTCAAAAACACGATGTTTTCCTTCTTTTTTGAACGCATTCCGGTCTGGATTCCGTATTATACGTTAAATCCAAAGAATTGGTTGGTGTTGTTATAGCACAGGTCAGTGACCAGCTTGGTGAGGTACTTTTCGTCATCGGGATACTGTCCGCTCTCCACCCATTCACCGATCAGCTCACACAGCACACGGCGGAAATACTCGTGTCGGGTGTAGCTGAGGAAGGAGCGGGAGTCGGTGAGCATTCCAACGAAGCGGCCCAGCACGCCGTTACAGGCAAGGTCGGTGAGCTGCTGACGCATACCGGGACGATGGTCATTCATCCACCACGCGCTTCCCTGCTGGAGCTTACCGGCTACGCCACCGCCTTGGAAACAGGCCATAATGGTGGCGATTGCGGTATTATCGGCAGGATTGAGGCTGTAAAGGATCATCTTGGGCAGTCCATCATTCTCAACAAAGGCGTTGAGCAGGGGAGCGACATTTTCCACGCCGGACTGACTGTTCACAGCGTCGTGACCGTGGTCGGGACCCATGACAGCGACAGCGGGCTTGTTATTATCTCTCAGACAGCCGAAATGAATCTGCATGACCCAGCCCAGCTCGGCGTAACGTCTGGCACAGGCGATGGTCACAAGAGTCTTAAAGGCGTCACCCTCGGCCTTGGTGGGAGCCTCGCCGGACATTGCCTTTTTGAAGGCGTTGTTTGCGGTCTCGGAGTCGGGAGCGGCATACATGCAGTAATCAAGACCGTGGTCGGCGCAGAGACAGCCATGAGCGGCGAAATAGTCAATGCGCTCCACCAGAGCGGCGGCAACATCCTCGGCACTGGTCAGCTCACGCCCCACAACCTCACCCAGCTTTGCAATGTAGGGAGCAAAGGCGGGCTTTTCAATGTTGATGGCCTTATCGGGACGGAAAGCGGGCAGGACCTTGATTTCCATGGTCTCATCGGCGGCAATGAGGTCATGATATTCCAGCGTATCGGCAGGCTCGTCAGTGGTGCAGATGGCCTTGACGTTGAACTTGCGCATGAGCTGACGGGCGGAATAGCCCTTGAGCTTTTCATTGGCGGCGTCAAAAATCACGTCAGCGGTTTCAGGAGTCAGCGGAATGGTAATATCAAAGCCTCTTTGCAGCTCCAAATGACTCCAATGATACACGGGATTTCCGATAATCTGGGGCATGGTCTCAGCGAATGCCTTGAACTTCTCCTCACCGGAAGCGTTGCCTGTAACCTTGTCCTCGGTGATTCCGGCGGCACGCATCAGACGCCATTTATAATGATCGCCGCCCAGCCACACATCAGAAATCGTGTCGAACTTCACATCATCATAGATATCCTTTGGATTGATATGACAATGGTAGTCGATAATAGGCAGCGTCTCCGCCACCTCATGATATAACTTTTTAGCCGTCTTTGTGGACAGCAGAAAGTCTTTGTCCATAAATTTTGCCATGGCTTCTTTTCCTCATTGTATTGGGTGGGAGTCAGGAAGAGGGATAATTCCTCATTCCTAACTCCTCATTCCTCATTCAACCTTTGCCGCTCAGTCTGTCCAGAGTGTCCCAAACACCCATCATATACTGAACGCCCAGAGCACGGTCATACTTGCCATAACCGGGACGGCACACACCGGGTCCCTCTTCCCAGAGCTGACGGCCATGGTCAGGACGGATATATCCGTCAAAGTTGCCCTCGTGATAGGCACGCAGGACCTCAATGATGCCGGTCTCGCCGCAGCAGTCACGGTGGGCAGCCTCAGAGAAGGATCCGTCCTCAAAGTGCTTGATGTTGCGGACGTGTCCAAAGGCGATGCGGTCACAGTGCTTGCGGACGATCTCTGCGCAGTTGTTGGCGGGATTTGCACTCAGAGAGCCGGTGCAGAGGGTCAGGCAGTTGCAGGGATGGTCCACCATGCTGAGGAAGCGGTCGCAGGACTCAGCGTCCACCAGCAGGCGGGGCAGGCCGAAGATATCCCAGGGAGGATCGTCCATGTGGATCGCCATTTTGATTCCGGCCTCCTCACAGGTGGGCATGATTGCCTCAAGGAAGTACTTGAGGTTATCCCACAGCATTTCCTTGGTGACGGGGGCGTAAGCGGCAAACAGCTCGTCCAGCTTTGCCATGCGTTCAGGCTCCCAGCCGGGGAAGGTCATGTTGTACTTCTCGGTGAAGCTCATGATATAATCCGCCATGGACTTGTAATCGCCCTTGATCTCCTTGGGGTCATAGAAAAGAGCGGTGGAGCCGTCACCTACGGGATGGAACAGGTCGGTTCTCGTCCAGTCGAAGATGGGCATGAAGTTGTAGCAGATGACCTTCACGCCGTATTTGCCCAGATTGCGGATACAAACCTTGTAGTTTTCGATCAGTGCGTCACGGGTGGGGAGACCGATCTTGATGTCGTCGTGAACGTTGACAGACTCGACCACATCGGCATTGAAGCCGTAGGACTTGATGAGATTGACTTCCTTCTCAATCTCCTCCTCCGTCCAGATCTCTCCGGGCATTTTGTAGTGGAGTGCCCAGACGATGGTCTCCACGCCGGGAATCTGCCGGATGTCGTTCAGGGAAACGGGGTCGTTGCCCTCGCCGTACCAGCGCCAGCCCATTTTCATTGCCATAGTAAACACTTCCTTATCTTAGAATTTGCTTGGAATACTGATTTATCAATAATTCAGACCGAAATTCAGCTCATAATAGTTTCCGGTGGCATCACGATAAGCATAAGCCTTGCCGTTTTCGTCCTTCATGGAATCAGGCATATACTTGTCCTTATCATAGCCGGGGACATCATTGGGGCTGATGCACACGCCGTCAGCATTGACCGCAAGAACCTCGTCACCCTTGGGCAGAGTGATGGGCAGCTTGCCGACAGGAGCAAAACGTCCAAACATTACGTCCAGCGTAGCGGAGGGATAGGTGTCGAAGCCCACGGTGAGAGCGTCCACATTCCGCTCCACATTGCCGACCTCCCATGCAAGGGTGACATTGATGTTGGCAACCACCTTGCCGCCGTTAGCGTGAACCGCCTTGGCGATGTCAGCGATTTTGTTTGCACCGGTCAGTGTGGTTTCAATGTGAGTGGCTTCCACAGGCTTGCCCTCGTTGTCCACATCGCAGACTGTCTTGCCCTCGCAGATGTCCAGCTCCAGATAACCCATGGTAGCACTAAAATAGTCGCCGGAGGAGGGACTGACCATGAGAATGGCAATATCTGCCTCGTTGTAGTCGTCCGTCAGCGTCACGTCACACAGCATTTCACGCAGAGCCTTGGTTGCGCCTTCTCCGACCTCCGCTTTTTTGCAGAATGCCTCTGCGTAAACCTTCTTGCCGTTCAGCTTTTCGGCGGTGAGGGGCAGAATATCGTCATTTTTCAGCAGAACCACGCTCTTGCGGTGAATCTCTGCGGCTTCCTTCCAGTCGGTCTCGTTGGCAACGGCTTCAACCGCCTTCTTGGGGTCACGATAGGGATTCTCAAACATTCCCTGACGGAACAGCTCAGCCAGAGTTCTGGAAACGGCACGGTCGATGGATTCATCGGTGAGAACCAAATCCTCCTTCTTGAAGCCCTCGGGGACGGGATTGGTGTCATAATAGCCGTTCTTGCCACGGTTATAGGACTCCATGCCCACGGCGTTATCAAACAGACCGGAAATCAGGTCAACGCCAGACTGAGTGACCGCAAAGCCGACACGCTCAGGCAGTGCCAGCATATCAACGCCCCAGCACATATTATGAACAATGCCCGTGTCAGAGTTGATATAGCCCTTGAAGCCCATATCCTTGCGGAGCATTTTGTCCACAAAGAACTTGTTATAGGCGAAGCCGTAGGGATCCATTTCCACCTTGTTTCCGTTCAAATCCACCTGCTCGGCACTCTTGGCGGCAGCGGGCTTGGAGTAGTAGGGCATGATGGATGCGGCGTTATACTTGACAGCGGGGCGGAAGGTGGGCAGGTGATACTTTTGGAGAGAGCCGGGGGTAGCGTAAACATTCCACTGACCGGCGGCATAATGGGGGTCAAAGCCGTTTTCACGGGGGCCGCCGCCGGGGAAGTGCTTGATGGTGACGCTGACACCGTCCTTTGTTACGCCCTCCTCACTGCCCTGAATGCCGGGAATGAGATGCTCCATAATCTTTTCAATCAGAACGGGGTCTTCGCCAAAGGTGCCATAGGTTCTCTGCCAGCGGGGGTCTGTGACCACGTCAGCCATATACATATAACCCTTTTTCAGTCCGGTTGCGTCCCACTCACGGCGGATGCAGTCGGCAAACTTGTCAATGATGGTCAGGTCGTCGCCCTCACCCTTGACGGCGGCGGCAATGCCCATGGTACCGGGCCATGTGGCAAAGACTCCGGCGGCGTCGTTCATGCCATAGACGACCTCACCGTTTTCGTTACGGGAGTTGGAAGCCGCCTGAACAGGAACAAAATGCTCACACTCCTCGGCAACGGCGTGGAGCTGGTTGAGGAAGTCTGCCAGATCGTCAGGGGTGGGATTGGCACGAAGGATGAAATGACGGGAGAACCAGTTTTTGATAAGGGTGGTGGTACCGGGTTGATGCTGTTCCCCGAAAATGGTCTTGCCGTGCATTTCGGCATCGTCCAGAATGCCGGACTCGTCGGGAACGGCAATGTGTCCGGGGACGGGAGCGGGATACTTGGGACCCATGCGCCAGTCGGAGATGAAGAGCTGGGCGATTTTTTCCTCAGTGGTGAGGCTCTTCACATAAGCCTCGGCACGCTCCTCAGGAGAGAGGCGCCAGTCGTTGACAGCGGTCACCTCACCGGTGCCGTCAATGTCCTTGAAAAAGAGTCCGTCCTTTTCGATGACCTTACGAGAGACCACGGCAACAGCGGGACCATTGGGATTTTGATAATATTTCAGGTTTTCAGATGCTTTTTTAGCCATGAAAAACACTCCTTGCAAAATTGCACGCACTCCCTCAGACGGTGAACGCCTGAGGGAGCGTGGTGGTATCGGCGTTCCAGAGTAACCATTACAGAAGAGAAAAGGAGAATAGAGAGAGTTGGCAGAATCGTCTCTCCTTAGAAGGCAAATTTCAGACAGGGGCAGAAAGAAAGGAGTTGATTTGGAACACCGGATATCATGCTGTTATGCTTCTGAATCGCTGGGAAAGCAGAGGTAGACACAGGCGGGCTTCCCGATGCGCTGACGGCTTCGGTGGAGCAGTCCATGGGCTTCCAGCTCCTTGGTGAGGCGCTTGATGGTAGACACGCTTTTGCCCATAAGCTCCGCCGCCTCCGCAACATTGACCACTACATAAACTCTGCCGGAATCGTCCACATGAGAGCGTTCCATGGTCTGATTCAGATAGTAGCAGTAGAGCAGCTTTGAGCCGTCGCTCAGGGCAAACCGATTCAGAAACTTGGGATATGGAATACAGGCGGGCAGTACAGTCTTTTGCGTCATCATCTGAAAATTCATAGCACTGCCCTCCCCTCTTTGTTATTTTAGCAATCAGCGCTGGATACGTCCAGAGCCATCGCCGCCGGCAAGCTTCTCCACCTCGGCAACGCTCATCATGTTGTAGTCGCCCTCAATGGTATGCTTGAGAGCGGAAGCGGCAACGGCGAACTCAACAGCGCCCTGGGTATCCTTACCGTTCATCAGTGCGTAAATGAGACCGCCGCCGAAGGAGTCGCCGCCGCCTACACGGTCGATGATGCGCAGCTCATACTTCTTGGAGAAGCAATAGTTCTCACCGTCGTAGAGCATAGCGGACCAGCCGTTATCAGAGGCGGAATGGGACTCACGCAGGGTAATAGCGACCTTCTCGAAATTAAACTTGTCGGCCAGCTGCTTGGCCACGGACTTGTAGCCCTCATGGTTCAGAGAGCCGCCGTAGATATCGGTAGCCTCTGCCTCGATGCCGAAGACGTCCTTTGCGTCCTCCTCGTTGGAGATGCAAACGTCCACATACTGGCACAGCTCGGTCATGGCGGCACGAGCCTCGGCACGGGTCCAGAGCTTTCCACGGTAATTCAGGTCACAGGAAATTTTCAGACCCTTTGCCTTAGCGGCTTTACAAGCCTCCTTGCAGATTTCCACCACGTTTGCACCCAGAGCGGGAGTGATGCCGGTGAAGTGGAACCAGTCAGCACCCTCGAAGATGGTGTCCCAATCGAAGTCGGAGGGCTGAGCCAGCTGGATTGCGGAGTTTGCACGGTCATAGATGCAGACGGAGCCACGCTGAGAAGCCCCCTTCTCGTTGTAGTAGATACCAACACGGTCGCCGCCACGAACGATTTTCGTGG
>JAKSQD010000086.1 GCA_024404315.1 Oscillospiraceae bacterium | reverse complement strand
AGTGTACCATAAAACTCCGCTTATTCATAGTTTTGTTACTCATGCGTTTGTCGTGAAAATTTTCTCATCAGGTGCCAGGAAGGTGACACCTGATGTGGTTTTGCGGATTATCCGGCGTAAACCAAGCCGTCAAAGACGCTTTGTGCATCTACAACCTCATCGCCGTTTTCCAGGTGATAGGTCTCGGTGAAATAAGCCCAGCCCTCGGTTCCATCGGCCAGGATCACATTGACCCAATGCTCATCATCTGTCAGCGGCAGTTCCACCGGCTGGTCAGAAGGCTCCATGGTGAAGGGTTCAGAGTCCTTATTTGCTTCGGTATAGACCACCAGCGGCTTACGCAGGTAAACAGCGCTCTCGTGGGGAACCGGAGCGATGAGCTGATTTTCCTTCTTGCTGATGGTTCCGTCCTGATAGACAAACTCCCGAGCGCCGGACCAAGTTTGCATAATATTCAGGCGGTCAAACACAACAACACCGTTTTGACCGTCATAGAACGTACCCTCCGAATCAGGAAAGGCGGGAAGATAGCCGATATACTCCAGCGTTTCATTCTGATAACGGAAAAGGTGGGTCATCAGCCAATCGTTACTGCCCCAGTCGGTGACGCACAGCTCCAGCATTCCATCACTGGTGTCCAAATCGACAACATAATAAGTTCCATTGGAAGGGTTTTCAATCCAGAAACCATAGCTGTCAAAGGGGTTTTCCTCGTTGTCGCAGAGGAACTCCTTGCCGTTGATGGTAAGGGTTGCGGGCTTGGTCTCTGTCCATTGACCGTCTTCCCCTTCCAGATAAGGCTCGACGTCATAGAAAATGTTCTCCTCTGCTCCGTCGCCGTCCAAATCCATCACGCACTCGGTTCCAATATCGAACGCTGCAACATAGCCGTTATCGGTCATTGCCAGAGAAGAAGGCGTTTCTTCTTCCTTCTCCGCCTCACCTTCTACCGTCACGGAGAGAATCTTTCCGGTGAAGTTATCCACCTCGGTGAGCGTTCCCTCATAGGTAATGGTAACACGGTCTCCCAAAGACAGCTTGGGGGCATCCGCTGGCAGATGATCCGTGTTAAAGCTGTAGAAGCAGCCGTCATCTGCATCAATCACAAACATGAAGTCTTTCACTTCATCCACAACGCCGGAGACGGACTGCTCCTCGCTCTGCTCCGGCTCAGTGTCAGTGGAGGCAGAGGCCGAAGCGGAATCAGAGGAGGAACCGGCACTGCTGGATCCAGGAGCGCTTTGATTGGCACCGCCTCCACAGGCGCACAGAGAAAGCGCCATCGCAAGAGCCAAAATCAAGGAAAGAATGGACTGTTTCTTCATAGTGAACAACTCCTTTCAGTTGTCAACAAAATTTGATTGAGTGGATAGGAGGCTATTGTTTCTTCCTTATCCCCCATTCTTTATTCTCTTCTCAACGCATCAATGGGGTTCAGGCGTGCCGCCTTGACAGCGGGCAGAAGGCCAAAGACCACACCGATGAGTGTAGAAAACACCACAGCAATGATACTGGCCGGGATGCTAATTGCCGTGGGTGCTCCAGTGAGCTGGCTGATGATTTTGGAGAGTCCAACACCAGCCGCCACGCCCAGAATACCGCCGAAGCTGGTCAGCACCGCAGCTTCTGTCAGGAACTGCCACAAAATGCGCCCTTCCCGGGCACCAATGGCCTTTTTCAGACCAATTTCACGGGTACGCTCGGTGACAGAAACCAACATGATATTCATCACGCCAATGCCGCCCACCAACAGCGAGATACTGGCAATCCAGATTAACTGCATATTGGTGGTATTGGTCAGCTTTTGCAGGTCGTTGGCCTGCTTGGAAATGTCATTGCTCTGATAAGACAGGTCGGATTTCTCCCCGACCGAGAGGCGGCTGTTGATGATGGAAACCGCTTTTTGACCAGCGGCGGTCATATCATCGGTGCTGGTGGCCTTGAGGCACAGCTTCTGTGGTTCGTCGTAGCGGTAGAGGCTGCCCCAATGGACATCAGGGACAAAAACACAGCCGCTGGAGCTGCCCACATAGAGGTCATAATCCGACAGACTATTGATAACGGGGGTGTTCTCGCTGGACTGCATGGCCATTCCCACCACAACAAAGGGATCTTTGTTGATTTCAATGACCTTTCCGATGGGGTTTTCTCCATAAAACAGGGACTGCGCCACTTTATCATCCACAATGGCCACCTTGTTATAATTCTGATAATCCCTTTCGGTAAAGCTGCGTCCCAGACTCACACTGTAACCGTTGACCCCCAGATAGTGGCGGTCGATGCCTCGGAGTGCTCCGTTATAAGGTGTATTCTGATAGAATACGTTGGAAACATAGTTCCGCTCGGTGTAGATGGAAGCGTCCTCTACCGTCTCCAATGCGGTAATCTGGGTACGAACCGCATCGTTCATGGGGGGGACTCCTTCTGGAATGGCGTTCCAATCCAGGTCAAATGTCCAATCGCCTTGATAAAGAGCGATTGTCACCGCATTGGTTCCAGAGCCAACCAGATTCTGCTTAATCTGCTCATTGGTTCCCTTGATGGTGGAAACAATGGAAATAATGGACGCAATACCGATGATGATGCCCAGCATGGTCAGAAGAGAACGCATTTTATGGCTCCAGATTCCCTGAAAGGCCAGTTTGATATTTTCAAACATGCTGCCGTCTCCTTTCCTCAGTAACCATAGAGGGAGGAAAGCTCTCCCTCCACAGTGGGAGCGTTCTCACGGACTTTCTGGCCATAGGGGAAGGCCAGCTTTGCGTCATCTGGAAGATTGTGAGAGGTAATCTCCACATAGCTGCCCCACAGGTCTTTTCCGGTGCGGACATTCACCTTTTCCAACGTGCCGTCCTTGTCCAGATAGACAAACGACTGCCCGTTTTCACTGCGAACAAAGCTCCGCATCAAGTAGATATTCTGGCTGCCGCTGGTCTGCGTGCTGGGGGTATAGCTCATTTCCACATAATTATTCTCTTCCAGATTGGCGGATTCATCCACGCTGACTGTAAAAGCATAATAAGAAACATTGTTGTTTCCGCTGCCCCAATGGGCTCCGCTGTCGGAGGAAGGATATTCGGAGATTTCGGAAACAGTACCCTCGTACTGATCGCCGGTCATCCAGTTGTCAATGGTGACGGACATACCAGGCTGCACCGATTGCAAATCCAGCTCGGAGATGGTACCCTTTACCAGATATCCGCCGCCGCAGGAGATTTTCAACACGGGCATCCCTTGATTCGCATCCTCTTTGGAGTTGACCGCTGTGACAACGCCGTCCAACTTGGCGTAAATAGCGCTGTTGCTGACCTCTTGTTCCACTTTTTTGACATCCAGCTTGAGCTGGCGGCATTCCAAATCCAAATCACGAATCGTTTGTTCGGTGTCTCGAATCATCTCGGCAATTTCTGCGCTGGTATAGATAACACCTTCCACAAAGCCGTCATCAAAATCCCCGCCGCCGAAATCATCAAAATCATCAAAATCGTCCACATCAAAATCATCGAAGCCGCCGAAGTCATCGGTGCTGCCGCCGGTCATGTCATCAAAACCATCCAGCCCGCCGGAATCATTCCTATCACCGGAATCATTCCCGCCGTCTTCTTCCTCTTTGGGGTACTCTGTCGGGTCGAGCGGGGGCAAGGGTGGGCAAATCTGACGCTCCATGCCGCCGACGGTCATAGAAAGAATCACATAACGATATCCGGTCAGCGTGTGCTGAATCTGCATTGTCCAGCCGGCGCTATAAGGAGCGGCTTGTTCTTCGTTTTCTTCGCCGTCTTCCTCCTTTTCGTCTTCGTCGTGGTTCTCTTCGTCCCATTCCTCGTCCTCATCCGTCGCTGTCAGCAAATCCAAACGCCAGCCGCCACGAGCCACCGCCTCCACCACGACATCCGAACCCTCTGCTGTCTCTTCTTCGGGGATGGATTCATCCGGGAGTTGCTCAGTCATTGGTTCTTCCGGCTGAGGCACTGACTCATTCTCTTGTCCAGGCTCCTTAACGTCCGGTTCAGGTTCGGTGGTGGAATCTGACTCTGTTTCAGGCTCGGGGTTCTTCTCTTCGGGTTCCGGCTCCGGTTTCTGCTCCTGCTCGTGTTTGTGGTTTGGTCTGGGACCTCTTCCTGGTCTATGCCCAGAATTCTGCTCCGGCTCTTGGGGAGAGGGGGCATCCTGGTCGGGCACAACATCCGGTTCCTCCTCGAACTCCGAATCCGGGTTTGAATCCGGCTCCGGGATGGGGGTAGGAGTGGGAAATTCCACATCTTTTCCGTTCAAATAGAAATGAACAAAGGCTTCTACCTCTCCCTGCGTGGCGGCGGCAAGAAAATCATCGGTGTATTGGAAATCATCCCGCCAAACATAGCAATAAGGGTCTTCCTCTGAACCATCACCATACATCAGGACAAGCCCCGGCCAGGTGGGTTTCTCCTTCTCGGTTTTGGAAAGGCGGAAAAGCTGGAACGGCTCCGCAGCGGCCACAGCCTTCAAGGGCGTGTAACGGTCGGAAGAAGAGGTAGCAGCGGAAGGCTTCGAAGGTTTCGAAGAACCATCGCCGGTGGAACCGGGAATGGGAACCCCCGCTCGGTAGGTTTTTATCACCTTTAATTCGTTTTTTGCGTCCGAAAGCTCCATTTGCTTCCGCATCAGTTCAATTTTTTTGCGCTTGAGGTCAATGTCAGAAAGCGTGCTGTCGTAGGTGAACAGCACATCTCCTTTTTTGACCTTCTGTCCCTCTTTGACCATCATTTTTTCCACGGTTTGGGTGTCGGAGAGATACTCCGCCTGCATTCGATCCGTGGTGACAAGCCCTTCGGTCTGGGCTTCATCCCCCCAATAGGTAGTTGAAAGCTCTTCCACGCCGAAGACCTCCACCGGGCCGCCGTGGTACTGGTCATAGATTTTTTTGCCGCCGAAGGTACAGCCACCGGCAATGCTCAGAGCCAAAGCGCCCGCTCCTAGACGTTTCCAAAATGCTTTGGATCCTTTCATTTTGCTCTGTCCTCCTTTTCGGCTGTTAAAATTCCGTCACGGATATAATAAATGCGATCCGCCTCATCCGCAACCTCTTGAGAATGGGTAATCATGAGGATGGTAATCCCCTCCTGGTTGAGCTGACGGAACAACTCCATGACCTGCTTGCCGGATTGACTATCCAAAGCACCGGTTGGCTCGTCCGCCAGCAGCAGCTGCGGATCACCGGCCATGGCACGGGCAATGGCCACTCGCTGGCATTGTCCACCGGAAAGCTGGTTGGGCATAAACTCCATACGGTCACTGAGTCCCACCTTTTCCAGCATTTCCATGGCCTTTTTGCGGCGCTCCTTCTTCTTGACACCACGGTACAGCAGAGGCAGCGCCACGTTGTCGATGGCGTTGAGGCCGGGCAGCAAATCCGCCTGCTGGAACACAAAGCCCAGCACCTGGTTGCGAACATCGGCCATGCGGCGGGATTTCATGCCGGAAAGGTTTTCTCCGTTGAGGGTCAAATTGCCGGAGGTTGGAACATCCAGGCAGCCAATCAAGTTCATCAGTGTGGTTTTTCCCGAACCGGATGGCCCCATAATGGCGATGTATTCGCCGTTTTCAACTTTTAAATTGACGTTTTTCAGCACGGGAACCACCAGCTTCCCACGCATATAGTCTTTGCAGACATTTTCACAGTTCAACAGCATGACTCAGCCCTCCATCAAGGAGCTTTCCACAGTGATGTCAGCCTCCGTTGTTGCGTCCTCCCGAACCATCCTATCTTCGTCAATTATCAGCTCTTCCTCTTCAAAATCTTCGTTAAAACCTTCGTTGTTTTCTGTTGCTTCTCCCTCGAAGTCTTCCGTCCCAGCATCCACTTCTTCACCAGAGAAGCCGTAGCTGTTGGCATCGTACTTGGTGACGGCCTGTCCTTCGGTGAGGGAGGTTGCGGGGTCGGCGATATAATCTTCAAGGGTCAAACCCTGCTGGATGAGGTAGGTTCCCATGAAATCATCATAGCGGCCAAGGGTTACAGCACGCTTTTCCAAGGTATCCTTCCCGCTGGCAGCCCAAACATAAGCTTGGTCGTCTTCTTGCACCACATAGCTCTCCGGGATGGTCACACCCGTTCCACTGGAACGATCCACAACGTAAGGCAGAATGTACAAATGCTGACCCATCATCATCCCTTCGGAGTCCTCCAGGGTGACATAGAAGGAATATTTGGTGGCAGTGTCGCCGAAATTTTCCCCATAAGAGGCATCATTGCCACTGGTTTCTTCGGTGCTGCCCGTGTTGATCTCGGAAATGGTTCCGCTCCACATCTGCTCCGGGTTGGTGCGGGACTGCAAAGTAACCTCCATCCCCTCGTAAAGCATGGAGACGTTGTTTTCACTGACGGTTCCCTTGACCCGGTAGGTTCCCGTTTCCATGATGGTGATAAAAGCGTCGCTGTCCTCGCTGTAGCTATCAAAGCTGGACTCGCTATCGTGAATGGACTGAATCACGCCATCTACTTCGGCGCAGACATCGGCATTTTCCGTTCCCTTTTTCAGCTTTTCGAGGGTCAATTTCTTCTGCTTGAGGTTATATTGTGCCTCGGATTGATCCAGCTGCGCTTCCTGAATCTGCAAAATATAAGAAAGCTGTTCTTTTTTGGAAGCGTCCTCTTTTTCCCGCTGAAGCTCGGCAATCTGCGTGTCATAGCTGTTGACCTGGTTTGCCAGCTGCTCAATCTCCAGCTCGGCGGCCTCTACAGAAAGCTTCATGGCCTGCACGTCATAACGGAACAACAAGTCACCTTTTTTGACCTCCTGCCCCACTTCTACCAGGACTTCTCCCACTTTTTTCTCACTGTCTTTCTCAATCTTTTGAGAAGACTTGGCCTCGGTCACGCCGCTGAACCGATTAACACCGGCAATATCCAAGCCCATAATCATGGAAACAGACTGGACAGCGACCGTTCCCTTTTTTGTCTCCTTTGCGCCGCCGCAGGCAGCCAAAGACAGACACATGGCCAGAGAAACCACTAAGGCAGTCAGGCGCTTGATGACATTCATGTTGTTATCATCCTTTCTCATTGTTGGGGGAAGCTCCCCCCATCCTCCGCCAGAAGGACAAAGCCGAAAGCTCTTCTTCTGCGCATTCCAAAAGCGAGAACCTTTCTGAAGCAGGAGGGGATTTACTTTAAAGGTATTATACTGTATGAGTGCGAATAATACAACAACAATTTGGTAACAAAGGGTTCAACCCAAAAGAGAGGATTCAGTCAAAAAGCAAGCTTTTATTCCATCTTTCGTCTTTTTGAATCAAAATCAGTGTAAAAATCACAAAGAAGCGTTTGAATGAAGCGAAAACTGGTTTTGTTGCCGGGAGGAATTTGCTGGAAGAGCCCCCACAGCATGAAAAAAGCTCCTGCGTCTTTCACAGGAGCTTTGCTGAGAGCGGATTGGTTAAGGCAACACCGCACAATCGTCGAATGTGCGCCTTGCTTGTCCTTTCACTCCC
>JAKSQD010000085.1 GCA_024404315.1 Oscillospiraceae bacterium | reverse complement strand
AATGATAGTAAGGCTTAAGAAGGTAAAACGTGATAGCTTAAAATAAATTCAAGTTTGTCGGGTAAATAGCAAACCCAGCCGAGCCAGTCAACGGTCAAGATGAACGGCGCATATGCGCAGCCGTTGACAGCCCCGCCCGCCTTTGCTGGTAGGCAATCAAGGGGCGACAGCAAGAAGTGCCACCGCCCCGCACTATTATTCAGAAAGGGGAATTTCCATGACCGACCAGATAGCCTATCAAGAATATATCCAGCGCAGGTACAACGCCTTTTGCAAGACTGTTATCCGCTGTGCCGCCTTGGACAAGATTTTGAAGCTTAAACGGCAATGGGAACGGCAAGTTTCCCTTGACTATCTGATGAACGAGAAGTTTGTCCAGTTTGCCGCGTCGGAGCCGGACGAGGAATACCCATTTACCGTCTGCGGTCAGACCGTCCTGCTCTGCAACGCCGCCCTTGCCGACGCGATCTCTGTTTTGCCGGAGCAGACGCGGGAAGAAATCCTGCGCTATTACTTTCTGCGCCAGCCGCAGCGCGTGATCGGCGCGTGTATTGGCCGGTCACGCAGCACAGCGGGGCGGCATATCCAGCTTGCCTTGCAGCGGCTACGCGAAGAAATGGGGGTGAGCCGGTATGAGTAGACTTCTCCCCTATGAAACAATCCTCAAAGCCCGTGAGGGCGACCCAGAAGCCGTGAACGCTGTCCTGCTCCACTACGCCGGATATATCCGCTATTTCTCAAAAGTGAACGGGCAGGTCAACGCCGAGGTGGAGGACTATGTAAAGCAGCGGTTAATTGACTGTCAATTCAAGTTCCGGCTTGACGAACCACCGGACAAGTCATAAAAACTGAATACCAGCCGCCACCGACGCGGCCAGCGAAAGCAGTAAGTCTTGAAAAAGATTTACTGCTTTTTTTGTTGTCCGGCTCCGCTCCCGGCCATTTTGCCCCCTGCCGGTTGTAGTAGTAAGCGAGGAGGGAATTTTTCTGCCCTGGTGTTTGGCATTTGGAGCATTTACCCGTAGTAGAGGGCAAAGAGAAAGGATTTCTCCAACACCGGGTAGAAACCACTGCGTCCGGTGTCATTTTAGCGAAAGCGGGCAGGAATGCCCTTTACAGGATTAGTAGTAGCAGAAAAAGAGAAACAAACTTTTGTGGTTGCAGTTTTCCAAAAAAGTGGCGGACGGAAGTGAGAGAAAGTTTGCAGTCACGGAGAGCAAGTTTCTACCACGGTGCCAAAATCCGCAATTCTGCAGTTTTGCCCCTCGCGGGAAACTTGTTGGGGAGTGCCTTCCCCAAACCCTGCTCATGCGCCCTTACGGGCGAGAAAGGAGGTCACACCATGCGAAAGAAATACAACACGCCCCACCGCAGCCGCGTTGTGAAAACCCGGCTGTCCGAAGATGAGTATGCCGACTTCACAGCGCGGCTTGCGCCCTATGGTATCAGCCAGTCCGAATTTCTCCGGCAGGCGATACGGCGGGCGACCATACGCCCGGTTGTCCATGTGTCGTCGGTCAATGACGAGTTGCTTTCCGCTGTCGGGAAGCTGACAGCCGAGTACGGCAGGATCGGCGGCAACCTCAATCAGATTGCCCGGTATCTGAACGAATACGGCGTACCCTACAACACCCTTTCCGGCGAGGTACGCGCCGCCATATCCGACCTTGCCGTCCTCAAGTATGAAGTCCTCAAGAAAGTAGGTGACGCGGTTGGCAACACTCAAGCATATCAACTCTAAAAACGCCGACTACGGAGCCGCCGAGCAATATCTTCTCTTTGAGCATGACGAGTTTACCATGAAGCCCGTCCTTGATGAAACCGGCAGGCTTATCCCCCGCGAGGACTACCGGCTGTCCACGCTGAACTGCGACGGGGAGGATTTTGCCGTTGCGTGTATGCGGGCCAATCTCCGCTATCAGAAAAACCAGCGGCGGGAAGATGTGAAAAGCCACCACTACATCATCAGCTTTGACCCGCGGGACGGGCCGGACAACGGCCTGACCGTAGACCGGGCGCAGGCGTTGGGGGAACAATTCTGTAAAGAGCATTTTCCCGGCCACCAGGCCCTTGTCTGCACCCACCCGGACGGGCATAACCACAGCGGCAACATTCATGTGCATATCGTCATAAACAGCCTGCGGATTGAGGAAGTGCCGTTCCTGCCCTACATGGACAGGCCGGCCGATACGAAAGTCGGCTGCAAGCACCGATGTACCGACGCTGCCCTGCGCTACTTCAAATCCGAAGTCATGGAGATGTGCCACCGGGAGGGGCTTTATCAAATCGACCTCTTGAACGGCAGCAAGAACCGCGTCACCGACCGGGAGTATTGGGCGCAGAAAAAGGGACAGGCCGCGCTGGACAAGCAGAACGCCCCCATGATTGCCGATAGTATCACGCC
The DNA here is from genome assembly GCA_024404315.1 of Oscillospiraceae bacterium. Classification (GTDB taxonomy): domain Bacteria; phylum Bacillota; class Clostridia; order Oscillospirales; family Oscillospiraceae; genus Onthomonas. The sequence goes on along the minus strand of JAKSQD010000085.1, from coordinate 5,494 downwards.
CCGGCAGACCAAGTTTGAAACGAACAAGGAGAAGCTGCGGCAGACCCTACGGAAAGCCCTTGCCACCGCCGCCAGCTTTGACGAGTTTTCCTCTCTGTTGCTGCAGGAGGGTGTGACCGTCAAGGAGAGCCGGGGGCGGCTTTCCTACCTCACGCCGGACAGGACAAAGCCAATTACCGCCCGGAAGCTGGGCGACGATTTTGACCGCGCCGCTGTCTTTGCCGTTTTAGAGCAAAACGCCGCCAGAGCAGCCGAAGCGCCAGCCAGATCCCCCGATCCCCCACGCACCATAAAAGACCGCTTGCAGGTTGCCAGAGCCGAGATAGCCGCCCCGAAACAGGACGGAGTGCAGCGGCTTGTGGACATTGAGCAGAAAATGGCCGAGGGCAAAGGCCGGGGCTATGAACGCTGGGCGAAGATACACAATCTGAAGCAGGCCGCCAAAACGCTGTCCGTCTACCAGCAATACGGCTTTACTTCCCCGGAGCAGTTAGAAGCCGCCGTTGACACCGCCTATCAGAAAATGCGCCAGACCAGCGGCGAACTGAAAGCACTGGAAACGAAGCTGCAAGGGAAAAAGAAGTTGCAGCGGCAGGTGTTGGCCTACGCCCAGACCAAGGCCGCCCGCGACGGGCTGCGGGCACAGAAATCCGAGAAAGCCCGCGCCGCATACCGGCAGGCCCATGAGAGCGATTTTATCATAGCCGACGCAGCAGCCCGGTATTTCAAGGCGCATGGCATTACCAAGCTGCCCGCCCGGAAAGCGTTGCAGGCCGAGATCGAGCAGCTTATCTCCGAGAAAGACGGCCTGTATAACACCTATCACGAACAGAAACAGCGGTTCAAGGAGTTGCAGACCGTCAAGCGGAACATCGACCAGATTTTGCGCCGGGACGAGCCGCACCGCAGAAAGGAGCAGAGCCATGAGCGATAACCTGCCCCACATGGACTACCGCCAGCACCGGCGGGCGCGGCGGCTGGTACATGAGTGCTGTAACTACGATGAGGGGAACTGCCTGCTATTGGACGACGGGGAGCCTTGCGTGTGCGTCCAGAGCATTTCCTTTTCCCTCATGTGCCACTGGTTCCGTGTGGCTGTCCTGCCCCTTGACGGGGAGCTGGCCGCAGCCCTCTTGTGCCGGGGAAGCCGGAAACGGTGTGCCGTCTGCGGGGCGGCCTTTGTCCCCAAATCCAACCGGGGAAAATACTGCCCCGACTGCGCCGGGCGCATGAAGAAAATCAAAGCCGCCGAGAGAAAGCGGAAACAAAGGCAGAGATGTCACGCTTTAGAGCCTTTCAAACCCGCATAAATCAAGGCTTTTTTCGTGGGTGTCAAAGGGTACGCGATACATTTATCCTTTTCCCCCGGAAACGGCGTTTTAATGCGTGACAATACGCCAAAATCAACCCGAACACAGGGAGGTGATCCTATCGCTGATTATATCAGGGCAGACACGCGGCTGCCCGCCTATCTGCCGTATCCCCGTTTCCTGCTGAAAATGGAGATTTCACAGACCGCCAAGCTGCTGTATTCGCTGCTGTTAGACCGTTCCACCCTCTCCCAGAAAAACAAGTGGCTGGACGACGAGGGCAGGATTTATATTATCTATCCCATCGCGGAGATAGCAGAAATACTGGATAAAGGCAGCACCACCATCAAGGGGGCGCTTAATGAACTGGACACGGCGGGGCTGTTGGAACGGGAACGGGGCGGCTTCTCCGCACCGAACCGGCTTTATGTCAAAGTACCGCCAGTGCCACAGGTACAGTTTTCAGACCAACTGATGGCCGGAAGTCCGCCCCTCATAGAGCCGGAAAACCGTCCTACTGATGGTCAGAAAACCGACCTTATGATGGTCGGAAAACCGTCCCCTAACCAAACTACTATAAACAACCTTACAGAGAGCCAAACAAAGGGAGTGAGTGGGGGGCCGTCCGCGCCCTATGGCCGATATGGAAATATTTTTCTGTCACAGACCGAATACGACGAGTTGCAGGCAGAGTACCCTGACAGGCTGGAACGGTTCATCGAGGAAATGAGCCGCTACCTTGCCGCCAACGGGAAAAGCTACCAGAACTATGCCGCCGCCCTGCGGATATGGGCGGGGAACGACAAAAAGGAAGCCCCTAAAAAGGGCATACCAGACTACTCATGCAAGGAGGGCGAGAGTTTATGAAGAATGAAATCAACGCGGTTTTGGAGAATATGACGACCACCATCCCGGAGCCGGAGGACTACACCGGCGAGGACGGTTTACTGTACTGCGGCAAGTGCCGCAAGCCGAAAGAAGCCTATTTTGCGCCGGATAAGGCCGCTATCTTCGGGCGCGACCGCCACCCGGCAGAGTGCGACTGCCAGAGAACCGCCCGCGAGGAACGGGAAGCCGCCGAAAAGCGGCGCAGACACCTTGACACCGTGGAAGAACTGAAACGCCGGGGCTTTACCGACCCCACCATGCGGGACTGGACTTTCGAGAACGACAACGGCAGGAACCCGCAGACCGGGCTTGCCCGCCGGTATGTGGAGCATTGGGAAGATATGCGGACAGACAATATCGGCTGCCTGTTCTGGGGCGGCGTAGGCACCGGCAAAAGCTACCTTGCAGGCTGTATCGCAAACGCCCTCATGGAGAAAGAAATCCCCGTCCGCATGACGAACTTTGCTCTTATCCTCAATGACCTTGCCGCCAGCTTTGAGGGGCGCAACGAGTACATTTCCCGCCTTTGTCGTTATCCGCTGCTGATCCTTGACGACTTCGGCATGGAACGCGGGACGGAATACGGGCTGGAACAGGTGTTCAATGTGATTGACAGCCGTTACCGCAGCGGCAAGCCGCTGATCGTCACGACCAACCTTACGCTGGACGACCTGCACAACCCGGAGGACACCGCCCATTCCCGGATTTATGACCGCCTGCTTTCCATGTGCGTCCCGGTACGCTTTACCGGCGACAACTTCCGGCAGGAAACCGCCAAGCGGAAAATGGAGAGCATGAAGAAACTGATTACCGACTGAAAGGAGTATTGCCTATGGCAGATAACAAGCAGCACGACACCCGCACCACCCGCCGCCCTGACTGTGTGACGGAAATCCGCATGGGCAATTCCGTCCTTGTCGTGTCCGGCTATTTCAAGAAAGACACCACAACCACAGCCGCCGACAAAATGGCGCGGGTACTGGAAGCGGAAGCCGCTGCTACACAGGAGCCGACTTATCCGGCGTGAACCGGGGCATGGAAAAGCGGCCATGCCAGGGAGCATGACCGCTGGAACGAAAATCGGAAGTGCTTTAGCAATTCTTAATCTCATTCTCTATAAAATAATTTGCAATTTCAAAGGCTTTTATTCTTCTCTTTGCCAATGTGATTTGTGATTTATAACGCTCGGAATTATCCTTTGATTCAAATGTTTTTACTGTTTCTCTTAGCTTGTGCAGAGTTGAATCAATTTGCCTTTTGGCCGCGGTTAATTCATCTATTGTATACTTCATGTTTTCTCCTTTAACTTCTGATTTTTTTGTTAAATCAGAGTATACCACGGAGTTATGAACTTTTCTACTGCAAATATGGGACGACAACCCATACCATAAAAATCGGAAAATTGAAAAGCTGTAAAGAAGCAAATTTAACGCTTTTGCCGCTGTACAGCCCCCGCCGTTCCGTGGTACAATGAAACCACGGAATAGTGGGGCTGGCTGTCGGAAACGGAGGATTTTATGTTAAGACAAGCCACCCAAAACCTCATTACCGCCCTTTATCCGAGATTGTCCCACGAGGATGAATTGCAAGGCGAGAGTAATTCCATATCGAACCAAAAAAGGATACTCGAAACCTACGCAAAACAGAACGGCTTTACCAATCTGCGCTGGTACACCGACGACGGTTTTTCCGGCGCGAACTTCCAGCGGCCCGGATTTCAAGCCATGCTTGCGGACATTGAAGCCGGGAAAGTGGGTACGGTCATCGTCAAGGACATGAGCCGGTTAGGGCGAAACTACTTGCAGGTAGGGTTTTACACGGAAATGCTGTTCCCTCAAAAGGGTGTGCGTTTTATCGCTGTCAACGATAATGTGGACAGTGCCAGCGAGGGCATGGACAACGATTTTACCCCGCTGCGAAATCTGTTCAATGAATGGCTGGTGAGAGATACGAGCAAGAAAATCAAGGCAGTGAAAAAGTCAAAAGGCATGAGCGGCAAGCCTGTTACCAGCAAGCCGGTTTACGGCTATGTGATGGACGAGGACGAGAATTTTATTATAGACGAGGAAGCCGCCCCGGTGGTGCAGCAGATTTACCAGCTTTGCCTTGCCGGGAACGGCCCGACCAAGATTGCCCGTATGCTGACGGAGCAGCAAATCCCCACGCCGGGGACGCTGGAATATCAGCGGACAGGCAGCACCCGCCGTTATCACCCAGGCTATGAGTGCAAATGGGCGACCAACACCGTCGTTCATATCCTCGAAAACCGAGAGTACACCGGATGTCTGGTGAACTTCAAAACGGAAAAGCCTTCTTATAAGGTCAAGCACAGCATAGAGAACCCCGTCGAGAAGCAGGCCATTTTCGAGAACCACCATGAGCCGATCATCGACAAGGAAACATGGGAACGGGTGCAGGAGTTACGCAAACAGCGCAAACGCCCGAACCGCTACGATGAAGTGGGGCTGTTCTCCGGGATTTTGTTCTGCGCCGACTGCGGCCATGTGCTGTATCAGCAGCGGTATCAGAACAAAGACCGCAAACAGGACTGCTACATCTGCGGCAGCTACAAGAAGCGCACCCGCAACTGTACGGCGCACTTTATCCGCACCGATCTGTTGACCGCTGGTGTCCTGGCAAATCTCCGGCAAGTGACCGAATACGCAGCCAAGCATGAGAGCCGGTTTGTGAAACTACTTGTCCAGCAGAACGAGATCGGCGGCAAGCGAAAGACCGCCGCAGCCATCAAGCAGCTTGAACAGGCGCAGGAACGCATTTCTGAAATCAGCCGCATTATCAAGCGGCTGTATGAGGACAATGTAAACGGCAAAATCAGCGATGAGCGTTTCATGGAACTGTCGGCTGACTACGAAGCCGAGCAAGCGGAGCTGAAAAAGAGAGCCGCCGCCCTGCAAGCCGAACTGGACAAGTCACAGGCAGCTACCGTCAACGCCGAGAAATTTATGGGCATTGTCCGCAAGCACCTTGCCTTTGAAGAACTGACCCCCACTCTCTTGCGGGAAATGATCGAGAAAATTGTGGTGCATGAGTGCAGCTATGATGAGAACGGCACCCGCAGGCAGGACATTGAGATTTATTACAGCTTTGTCGGCAAGATTGACTTGCCCGAATAACCGCCCGACCTATCCGACACAATGGCCAAGTGTCGGATAGGAACGGCAAAATTTTTTGCACTTCTATTGCTTCTTTATCACACATAAGCAAAAGCACAACGGTTGTCGCAAAGAACGGTGTTCCTGTTCGCTTTGAAGGTCATTATGTGGCTCATGTGGATG
>JAKSQD010000084.1 GCA_024404315.1 Oscillospiraceae bacterium | reverse complement strand
GTTGTGGATGCAGCTTGCCGATGTTTGACAAAGTCTCATAAAACTCATTCTGATAAACAGTCAGGGTAAACTGGATCAAAAGGGCATTGGTGTCAATTAATGAAAATTACGAGTTCACTTAGTGCCGTTCCGTCACTAAGTTAAAATAAGGACTTGCCCCGAAAGACAAGCCCTTATCATCAATGTTCAGGAGTTTTAATCCGCTCATTCCTCACCGGAACAGCGGTATTTCTCCCCATAATCGCAGCTTTCGCATCTCTAAGGAGATCACTCAGCCGTCTGGGAGCCTTATCAGAAACCACCGTTTCATCGGTATCCGGTTCAGGCTCCGTCTGCTCCTGTCCCTTATCCTTTTTATCAAGGCTCAGTTCTTGAGTCAGCTCTGCAAGCCGTGCAGTTTTCTCAGCCAGCTCCTGCTCCTGCGGGAAAGGCTGAAACTGCATGGCTTTTGCCTGTTCCAGCTGGTTTTCCGTGTTCTCCAGTGCGGACTGGTCGGTTTGGAGATAGGTTTCCAGCTTTTCCAGACGGTTAGCCATTCGGGTGATGTTGCCTGCCGGATCATCGGACATCTCGCAAGAGTAGGTCTGTGCTCCTTTAATCTGGATGTTGGGTGGGTCAGTGAGGAGGGGTCTCACAATCAGCAGCTCCATTCCACGCCACTTTCCCACGCTGTAAGCACTATGAGTGCCGGGGGGAATGGTCTTTGCCGCCTCAAGAAGTGCCTTGCCTGCCGCCTTTCGTGTGGTGTAGGTCGTACCGTCCACCACCATAGGTGCAAAGAGGGCGGTTCCCTCTGCTTGTGGTGTCATGGGATGCTGTTCCAGCGTTGCCAAATCCAGCTTGTATGCGGCGATGTTGTTGCGGAGTGTCCTGATATGCTCTGGGAACGTCCTTCGCACATCGTTTTGCAGGCGGTACAGCTGGGACTGGTGGGAGGATTTCAGCATTTTCAGCTTTTGGACATCCACCTCCAGCGTCATACGCTCCCGAATACGGGGATCACCGGCACAAAGAGCCTTGACTTCTGCGTAGGTCAGGACAGCTTCATCAGCATCCTTGCAGGATCGTGAATCGCTTCGATTTGACAGAATTTGTGATATAAATTTCTGTTTAGACTCCAAAATCTGGAACAAATACGAATCGAATGTTCCGTTTGTGACATAACGGTATATGTCAACATGGCTGTTCATATTGCCCTGTCGAATGATACGACCGGCACGTTGGTCCAGATCTCCAGGTCTCCACGAGAGTCGTTTTGTCAAGGGGATTTTTTATATATTTAAAAATCATCTGCTCCCGTAATTCTATTTCTTCGTGATAGAAAACTCCTGACAGGCTGACCTGTCAGGAGTTCGATATGAGAACATTACATACGGCTTAAAAGGAAAGGAAGCAGAAGGCAGAAAAAGAAACAGGAGAAAGTGGGAGTTTTTCTTGCGAAAAGGCTGTATGCAATGAAGTCATCTTAATTCTTAAATTCTGGCATCCCACAGACCGCAGAAGCTGTCAATGGGGTCGGAGCCCTTGAATGCTTCGGCACCGGTCATCAGATTGGAGACCAGCGCATCCAGCGTGTTATCCTTGGAGTCGTAAGCGTTGATATAGGTGCGCACCTGAGGAATATCAGCCAGCATGGTGGGCACGTTGACGCTGACGGCAACCACAGGCACCTCGAAAACATACCAGGGAATCTCGCCGCCGCCCTTGGAGAGACCGAAGGAGGGGCGACCGTTGGAGACGTTGCAGAGCGTGATGACCAGATCCATCTCGGACACAAAATCCGCAATGGCGTTCTTGCCGGCAAAATAGACGTTGAGGCTGGGCTTTTCGCCTGCTTCGATCATCTTCATCATCTTATCCAGAGGGCTTTCGTAAATGAAAGCGTCAAAACCCAGTGCAATCAGACGTTCACGGAGCTTTTCGGCAGGACTGACCATCTTCATGCCGCCCATAGCCAAAGCACCCAGCTTATCCATTGCACTGGGAGCGCCCTTGAGCTGGACGATCATGATACGCTTATACCGCTCGGGAGTGATGGGCAGAACGTCCTTGTCCTTATACTTGACCAGCGTCACGCAGTTCTCGCTGATGGCTTCGGCGGCAGCCTTATACTCTACCTTGCCCAGCTTGCCTGCAAGCGTCTCCACGGGAGGAGCAAGCTCATCCAGAGTTTTCTTATGAAGTCCCAGATGTGCCTTTAAGCCCAGAATACGGGTGAGCGCCTCGGTCATTCGCTCCTCGGAAATAGTACCGTCCTGATAAGCCCCCAGCATAGTAGCGAAGTCCTCATCGGGGTCATTGAAGAAGAGGAACATATCGCAGCCGGCGTTGATAGCAGTGGGCAGCATTGCCTTGCGGGTCATGCGGTCGGTCATGCCAACCATGTGGGAAGCGTCGGTGACCACCATGCCGTTAAAGCCCAGCTCGTCACGGAGCAGACCGGTCATGATTTCGGGGCAGAGGGTAGCGGGCAGCATCTCTTCGTCAGCAATGCCGGGCTTGACCTCTCTCATGTACTTGGGCATCATGATATGTCCGCCCATAACGGCATCCAGTCCAGCATCAAACATCTCCTTGTAGACCTTGCCATAGGTCTCCATCCACTCCTCACGGGTGAACTCGTTGATATTGTTGGAGAGGTGTGCGTCACGGAAGTCCTGACCGTTGCCGGGGAAATGCTTGGCTGCGCAGGAGAAACCGCCTTCGATGGTGTGAGCACCCTCCACATAAGCACGGCTCATCTTTGCCACCAGCTCAGGGTCTCCGCCAAAGGCACGGGTGACCACCTCGGTGTTTTCCCAGTTATAGAGAATATCCGCAACGGGAGCGAAAGCCATATTGCAGCCGATTGCAGCGGCTTCCTCATTTGCCATACGACCCAAATCGTGAGCGTACTGAGGATTATTGGTGGCACCGATCTTCACGCCGGAGCCGATATAAGTACCGTCGTTGCAGGCACCGTTGCCGCCGGATTCGGTGTTGCAGGCGACAAACACAGGAATCTTGGCATATTTCTGCAAAATGCGGTTCTGAGCCAGTACTTTGTCACCGGTCATGCCGTTGTAACGGCAGCCGCCCAGATGATACTTCTCCATCAGCTCACGGAGATAACTCTCCTCCTGAGAGGAAGTGAGCTGGAAGAAGAGCTGACCGATCTTCTCCTCGTCGCTCATACCTGCGATGGTGTTTTCCACCCATGCAATGTCAGCATCAGAGAGGTGATAAGGTTTTGCTTTCAGGTTGACCATGATAATGCTCCTTTCAGGATAGAAAACGGCTTAACCGCCTAGATTTGTCAAAAATTCGGAGACCTTCTTCTCCTGATAGGCTCCGGCATAGGTTCCGTTCAGCAGACGGTCAAAGCCCTCAGACACAAACTCTGTCCAGCTCTCCTTCTCCTTGCGGACGAGGATGGGGAAATAGAACACACTGTTCTTTTTTGCGGCATCCCAGTCGCCGGGAGCGTCGCCGCACATGACGACCTTATCCTCGTCATAGCCCTTTTTCAGCATTTCAGCGATGCAATATGCTTTACTGCCTACATTCTGAGCCATGACAATATCCGTATGCTCCAGCAGACCGTACAGCTTCCACTCATCCAGAACAGCGTCCAGATTGGCGGAGGAAACAATGGCAACGTCAGCCCTTTCGTGGGCAAAAGCCAGTGCCTCTCTCACGCCCTCATAGGGCAGCTTTTCTTCCTCGGGCAGAGCGTTGATGGATTCATTTACTGCCTTGCTCCATGCCATCATCTTTTTCAGCATAACACTGTCGGGATTGGTGTCAATGGCACGCTGAACCGCACCGTTAGAAAGCTCAGGACTGTTTTCAGCGAAGTCCACCAGTGTTTCCAGCTCCTCAATGGGCGTGTACTTCTCGTTGATCTCCTGCAAAGCCATAGAAAGGCCCTTGAAACGGTTGATTCCACGGGTCATGGTGTAGAGATTGATCTCGTTCCAGCGTTCAAGAATCTCAAATCTCCACCGACCGAGGTTCCACTCCTCCACCATGCAGGGACCGAAGCAGCGGAAATGCTTGATATCCATGGTGTCCATGGCGCAGCCGTCGCTGTCTACGCATACAAGGAACTCCTTTTTCTTCTGATAGTTGGCAAGCTCTGTTGACATATCATCTGCTCCTTTTCACAGTGCCGCTTTGATCTTGGCAATCATGTCCTGATACTCGCCTTCAGTCAGATAAACTCGGTTCGGATTCATGGCAAAAGTGCCGCCATACTCGAACTCATCCACATACTTGGGAACAAGATGGAAGTGGAGGTGGTGACCGGTGTCACCATAAGCGCCGTAGTTCACCTTTTTCGGCTGGAAGACCTTATGGAGGGCGGAGGCGGCACGGTTGATATCCTCCAGATAGGCGGCACGTTCCTCGGCAGTCAGCTCCACGATCTCGCTCACATGATCCCTGTAAGCTACGATGACACGTCCGGGATGGCTCTGTTCCTTAAAGAGATAGAGCATGGAAACGCTCAGGTCACAGATTTTGATGCCAAAAGCGTCCAGAAGCTCGTTTTCCATGCAGTATGCACAATGATTGTCCTTCATGATAATGCACTCCTTTTTGATTGATCGTTTTTCAACATCAAATTTATTTTATCGTCAAATCCTGAAAAATAAAATGTCTGATTTTTAGACACTTTTGCACAATTTTTAGATAAAGAAAAAAGTCCTCACGGTTGACCGCTCCTTCCGGCGGAATCGTGAGGGCTTTTTTCGTTTATTGGGTCATGCTCAGAGTCATGTTTTTATCCCGGTAGACCTTGGGTGTTACGCCGGTGATACGCTTGAACATCCGGCTGAAATAGTACATATCTGAAATGCCGCATTGCAGGGCGATGTTCTTGATGGGCTGGTCTGTGGTGTAAAGCAGAATCTGAGCGTGAGTAATGCGGGCGGTGTTGACGTACTCCGTGAGAGAGATTCCCATCTCCTTCTTGAAGAGGGAAGAAAGATAGCTTGCGTTAACGCTGAGCTGTTCTGCCAGAGATTTGAGGCTCAGGTCGGCGGTGAGGTCACTGCTAATGCAGGTCAGAACCCGGCGAATGGGCAGGGAATAATCCTGTAAATTGTATTCCTTCACGAGGTTGCAGTAATGGCGCACCATCTTCCGCTGAAAATTCTGGCACTGCTCTACGCTGGTCATGGACTCGATCTGCTTGACGTGTCCATTCGAGAGGCTGTCGATATGAATCGGATGGACTCCGCCGTATTCCACCGATTTCCGCAGATTGGTATTCAGAGCAATGGTCAGGTCTTTTATATCCCGCAGGGCATTGGAAAGGCGAGCCGGAATCAAAACCGAAGCCAGCTTTCCGTGATGGGTCAGAGCATCGGGGAGGTTGCCGTTTCGGACAGCTTGCAGCATAGCATTTTCATAGCCGTAACGCTCCTCGATGAATTGAACATTTTTAAAGGGTTCGTCCGGTACTCTGAAATATCCTTCATAAAATGCCAGCCATTCGTCCATACTGCTTTCATCATGGTAAATGAACTCATACTGCTCTTTCCCAAAATGATAATCAAAGACCAACGACAGCAGAGAGTCAAAGGCGGTCTCGTAAGGCACATAGGAGACGTTGAAATAATAGTTTTGCAGAGGAGTTCGCAGACGCTCCGGCAGGCGGAGCTTTTGAAACAGCTCGTCAAAGCGGCTCCCTGTGATGCGCTCAAAAATGACAGGACCGATGACGGCATACCCGTTTTCACGCTCCGCTTCCACTGAAATGTAATAGTTGCACTGAAAAGCGTCCACCAGATGATGAACCTCTCGTTCCTTAACCTGTAGAAAAGCACTGTGCGTTTCAAGAAGCCGTTCCTCGGAGATGCCGAGAATGTCCCGCCGAAGTCCCAGATCAACGCCGAAAATATCCTCTCCCGGCAATGTGATCCGCTGAACGATGATTCCGGCGGACTCCAAAAGCTCACCGATAAAATCCTGTAAGATTTTATCCATTATTGATCCCCTCCTTTTCTGAAAGAGCGGAATGCTGCGTGAAGGTACTGTTTTACTGCCACAGAGGACACTGTTTTTTCATTGCTCAGGTATCTCTTCCCCTTCTACCTGAGCGCTTGAACGGCATCGAGCCGCTGCGCTTCCCACGCTCCGCTCTAAAAATAATCCTCCTGCCACGATTGGATTATTTTTAGATATTATTGCACAATCTTGAGGTAATTTCAAGTGAACCTAAAAATTGTACAAAAAGAACTAAAAATTTTCTCTATCCAAAAAGAGTGTCAAAAAATATAATCGTTTTAACAAAAAATAAAGCGTATATAAAATAAATGATGGTTAATTCTAATAATTTTCAAAACTGATATAATTCGATAAATGATATCCAAATTTCAACCAGCTTGTAATCTGACAAAAAATATTAGTTTTAATGTTGTTGGAGACAGTGTATTCGTCAAAACGACAACCCGCACGCAAGTGTGACAAATATCACTGATTTGAAAGAAGGAGATGCAGTATGAGAAACATTATCAACCTGAACAAGGGCTGGAAATTCGTTCAGCAGAATGTTGGACTGCCCGAAATTTTCCCCGTGGACTGGCAGGACGTTGATCTGCCTCATAGCTGGAACGCAGTGGATGGTATGGACGGCAACGGCAGCTATGACCGTGGCAGCTATTGGTACGCCAAGAGCTTTGAGACTCCTGTCCAGCCTTTGGGCGGCGGCAAGGTCTATGTGGAGATTCTGGCAGCCGGTCAGCAGGCCACCGTCTACGTCAACGGCGAGAAGGTCACTTATCACGAGGGCGGCTATTCCATCTTCCGTGCCGACATCACCGACCTGTGCAAGAATGACGAGGAGAATCTGCTGGTGGTCAACTGCTCCAACGAGGAGAAGAGCAGCGTCTATCCTCAGAGCGCCGACTTTACCTTCTATGGCGGTCTGTACCGTGGCGTGAACATCATCAGCGTTCCCAACGCTCACTTTGACCTTGATTATTACGGCGCTCCCGGCATTCAGGTCACTCCGAAACCTTGCGACTGCGGCGGTGCCACCTTTGAACTCAAGAGCTGGGTGGTCAACCCTGACGACAACTTCACTGTTCTTTACTCCATCACCGACGCCGACGGCAAGGAGGTCGCCTCCGCCGCCCGTCCCGCCGATGCCCCCAACGTGACCGTTTACGTCCCCGACGCAAAGCTCTGGGAGATCGACAGCCCCTATCTCTACACCGTCACCGCTACCCTCCAGCGCCGCAACGAGGCTTATGACGAGGTCTCCTGCAAGGCCGGTGTCCGTTCCTTCTCCTGCGACCCCAACAAGGGCTTCATCATCAACGGCGTGGAGACTCCTCTCCGTGGCGTTTCCCGTCATCAGGATATGCTCTATAAGGGCAACGCCCTCACCAAAGAGGATCACTGGAAGGACGCTGAGATCATCAAGGAGCTGGGCGCCAACACCATCCGCCTCGCCCACTATCAGCACTCTCAGGACTTCTATGACGCCTGTGACGAGCTGGGCTTCATTATCTGGGCAGAGATTCCCTTTATCTCTGTTTTCAACAAGGACCCTGACGCCCATCAGAACTGCATCAGCCAGATGAAGGAGCTGATCGCTCAGAACTACAACCATCCCTCTATCTGCTTCTGGGGCGTTTCCAACGAAATTCTCATCGGCGGCATCTCCCAGCAGCTGGTTGATAACCACAAGGAGCTGAACGAGCTGTGCCACCAGATGGACCCCACCCGTCTGACCACCATCGCTCACGTCTCCATGACTCCCTTGGAATCTCCCATGCACCACATCACCGACGTCATCAGCTACAACCATTACTTTGGCTGGTACGGAAAGAAGATGGAGGACAACGCTCCTTGGCTGGATATGTTCCATGAGAAGCATCCTGACCTGTGCCTTGGCATGAGTGAGTACGGCTGCGAGGGCATCATCACCTATCACAGCGCAACTCCCGAGTGCAAGGATTACACCGAGGAATATCAGGCACTTTATCACGAATGTCTGGCTAAGTGCTTCGATGAGCGTCCTTGGATTTGGTCTACCCACGTCTGGAATATGTT
>JAKSQD010000083.1 GCA_024404315.1 Oscillospiraceae bacterium | reverse complement strand
GAAGATCATCCTCCTCGTGGAGAAGCGGCGGTTGAGAAGCAAAGCATCCGTGAAGCCATGCTCGCTGCAAACGGCATCCCGTGGGACTATCTCAGCGACAAGAAAAAAATGATCTCCGCTCTGAGAGAGAGCTGTGATTACTTCGCAGGATTTTCTGCATCCAACGACCCCACTGAGCAGCGGATGTATGACACGGTGTTTGATGCTCTCTGCCAGCTCTGTACTCAGCCGAGAAGCAAAGTCAGGACGAAGTATCTCACCAATGTCGAGGTGGTGGAGCTACTGAATTCCCGCTGTGTGGAGATGCTGCCCTATCGTGCCGACCTCACCGTGCTGTTTGAGTATCTGGTGGATGCTTACAAGCTGGCGGTGGAAAACCGAACCAAGAGCAGCGAAAAGCCGCTGAAAAATCCCGTTGCCTATGCCAGCTATGTGATTTGGGACGCTATGCAAATCTACGAGAGAGAAGAACCCCGTCTTTTCTGACAAGGAGATGATGAATTTGAATGACGAAAAAAGGCAGACGGCATTTCAACGCCCGAAGAAGGTCAGGAAGAAGCAGAAAACCTTCTACCTGCCTCCGGCACTGATTGCCAGTCTGCGTCTGTACGCTGCTACCAGCGAATTATCCCAATCTGAAATCGTTGAAAAGGCTTTAGCCAACTTTTTGAAGGAGGAACAAAAATGAGAGAGTTTCCCGATATGCTGCCCCTTTGGGGTAATCCCTGTCCGCTGAGAGTGCTGCCCGCTGAGAAAAACCAAGTGATATTCGACGGGGAGCAGATCAACGTGTTTATGATTCCGCCCATGAATCAGTATCGCTTTGTGAATCTGATTGCCGAGTGGTACAGAGAAGTGTGCCGAGAAGCGGCAGCGGATATGGTTCGGGCATGGTGCGACATCATGGGCGTGTCCCTCACCCAATGGAAAATCACAAGGGCAGGACGAAGCTGGGGGTCAGCAAATACGGCGTTGAAGCGTATCAATCTCAATCTCTGGTTGGCTCAGTACCCCAAGGAGTGTTTGGAGATGGTGATTGTCCATGAGCTGACCCATTTTTACGAGTCACGCCACACGGAGCGATTCTATGCGATTCTGACCCGCTACTGTCCCAACTGGCATCAAGTCTATGAAAAGCTGAGAGATAAGCCCATGAACAGGAGGTGATTCTTTGCCGGAGAAGCAAAAATTCCCCAAGGAGGGCAGCATTTTGTGGGAGCTGGCAACGGGTGACTGGCGTGGAATGAATCTGCGGCAGATTGCCGAGGAGATGGACTGCAATACAGAATCCATCCGCTGTTCCATCCGCACTCTGAAACACAATTATCACATTGAGATCGACTATGACACCCGCCCTGTCCGTCAGATGGACGCTGTGCCGGACGACCTTGCCACACTTTCGGAACACTCCGCAGTCTGGAAGCTGATAAATCGGGATTGGAGCGACTGCACTCTCACGGAGGTCAGCAAGGAGCTTCACAAAAATTCCAACGGCGTGAAAGCCGCATTGGAGGAGCTGCAACGGAAGCACGGTATCACGGTTCCGCTGAAAGTCGAGCCGCCACCGCAGAAAATGGCAGGCTTTAAAAAGCAGATCGACCGCAGTAGATACTGCAAGTCGTGCATTTACTGGAATCCCACCTTCCGCTGCTGTGACTATCTGGCAATCATGGGGGGCCGCCGTCCCTGTCCCCCCGGCGACGAGTGTACCGAACACAAACGCCCAGCCCCAAGGCGGCGAAATAAACCCACACAAGGAGGTCAATAGATGGACAAGGAACATCTTGCCATGAGCCGATTGCAGGAAGCGTCTGAAATGTCGCTGCATCATTACCATAAGCCCCTGTTATTATGTGACAGCGGAGGAAAAGATTCATCTGTGCTGAAACAGGTTGCCATCAATGCAGGAATCCCCTTTGAGGTGCAGCACAATCACACCACCGCTGATGCTCCCGAAACCTTTTTCTTCATCCAAGACGAGTTTAAGAGATTGGAAGCGTTGGGAATCCCCTGTTCCCGTTTCTATCCCATATACAAAAAGCAGCGGGTGTCCATGTGGTCACTGATACCGCAGAAGAAAATGCCGCCCACCCGAAAGGTACGCTACTGCTGTTCTGTGCTGAAAGAGCGAGGAGGAGCAGGACGTTTTATCGCTACGGGTGTTCGCTGGGCAGAAAGTCCCTCACGGAAAAAGAACCGTGGCATATTTGAGAAAGGCTCCTCAGACAAAAAGCGGCGAGTGATTCTCATGAGCGACAACGATGACCGTCACCGTCTGTTTGAGCATTGCCAGCTACGTTCAAGGCGAGCCGTCAATCCCATCATTGACTGGACGGACGCAGAGGTTTGGGACTACATAGCCGACCAGCATATCCCGTGTAATCCGGCGTACTGCAAGTATAATCTGAAACGTTGCGGCTGTGTGGGATGCCCAATGGCAGGAACACAAGGACGCATGAGAGAGTTTTCCTACTGGAAGGGCTTCAAGCAGTTATACATCCAAGCCTTTGACAAGATGCTGATTGCCCGACAGGAAGCAAAATTGCCAACCGACCAATGGGAAACGGGCATGGATGTATTTCATTGGTGGATGGAGGACGGTGTTCTTTCGGGGCAGATTGATTTGCTGGCAGAACAGAATTTGCTGGCAGAGCAGGATGAAGAAGATGATTTGGACGATACCACGCTGTTGTAGCGTGGCTTTTTTTATTTGTGGAGGAATGACATGAGAACGAAAGTGATGGAAAGGCTGAATCCCTTTTTTGAGTGCTGGGCGGTTTTCCTGTTGGCGAACTTTGTGAGCATCATGCTCTTTGAGCCGCAGACGGTCACGGAAATGCCGCAGCTTACCGCAGGAGTGATTCTGACGATGGTGATTTATTCCTGTGTCGCCGTGCCGCTCATTGAGGAGCTGCTGTTTCGCAAGTTTGCCTTTTGGATGTTCCGAACAATGGCAGACGAGTGGAAGCTGCTGCTGTCCTCGCTGTTGTTTGCGGCAGCACATCGAGAGCCGGAGCGGTTTCTTCCTGCCCTGTGTCTCGGTCTGATGCTGGGCAGAGCGTATCTGGACAGGCAGAGCATCAAGACCTGTTATCTGCTTCACGCTACCACCAATTTTGTGGATGGAGTTCTGGTGCTGCTGTTTCCCATCACAACTACCACATTTGTATTTGTGGTAACTGTGGTAAATGTGGTAACACATCTGAAATTTTGCAAAATCGCAAGGAGGAACGACCATGAATGAGTATTCCATTTATCAACTCCGAATGGAGGGTGACGCAAACCGTCTTTACGGTGTCCGTTATGCGGAAGTGGAAAAGCTGGGAGCGACGATTACCCCCGACAACTACGAAAGAGTGTATCAATCCCCACCCAACAGCACCACGGGAATGAACATCAATCTGTTACTCAGCCAGATCTATGACAGGTTTAATTCTCCCGAACCGCCGGAGCATTACACGGGCTACGGCATCAACACCTCCGACATCGTGGTGATGGAGCAGGACGATGTGGTGACTGCCTACTATTGGGATGTGGAGCATTGGGTCAGCGTTCCCGAATTTGCCGAGCAGTTGCAGGAGCGTCTGGAAGTCTACACCAAAGACAGCAAGCTGTTGGTGGAGATGGAAAGTGACGATGTTCTGTTCCGTGCCGGTTCTGATGCTTACCTCAGTGTGAGAGAAACGGAGGACGGTTATGACTATAGGTTTCTCCGTCCCCATGACCATAGCTCTGTGGAGGGAAATATTACTTTCTCTGACCTGACCGATTTGAGCGAGGAATTTCCCGACTATGCCCTGTTTTATCTGCTGTCAAAAGCAATTTGCAAAGACATGAATATGGAGCGTGAGGACATGAAGCTCCAACCGATGAATCCCGACCGTGAACGCAACTTCCGCATTGAGCCGACGCAGGACGGGTATCAGGTCTACTCCGACAGCAAGCGGTTTGGGAACAATGCGGTTGTCTTTGAATCCCCCAACCGTGAAAGCTGTATGGACTACATTGCCGCCAGACGCATAGAGGGAACGCCTTTGCAGTATTACATCATTCCCGACATCATGACTTGGGCGGTCAATGCTCCTCTCTCAGAACGCAGCCCCTTAGAGCTTTATGACAATCTGGATGCCGCCATTCGCCGCTTCAAGGAACTGCGTGACGAACCCTTTAACAACGAGCCGACCTTTAACGAGCAGAGCGGACGACCCTATGCCAGATTGACCTTGGGGGTACAGCGTAGCTATCCCATTGTTGATGTAGACCTGATTCACGTTATGGCAGGACGGAATAAGCTGGTCACGGACTTCCTTTTCAGTGAGAACAACACGACAAGCGGAGAGTTTCTTTCCGCATTGGAGCGACTGGAAAAGGAGGTGGGCTTTGATGTGATGTACCTGACTTACCGCAATGAGGAAGGGCATTTTGTGGAGGACTCTACTGCATATCAACCGTTACCTGTCAAAGAACTGCTGGGCGTGGTTGACCGTGACACGCTGGTTTCCATTCCTGCGGAGGAGATCAACATGGGAACGGAGCAGGAGGTGCTGTACGACCTTGATGATACGACCTATCTCCATTTGCAGATAACGGATGAGGGATTTGACTACACCTTCTACGACAAGGCGACCCAACAGGAGCAGGACGGCGGCATTTTCGGGCTTGAGGATTTGCCGGAGGACGCAGCACCCAATCTGGAATCGGCAAAGGCGGCGATTCTGGACTACCACGATATGAAGCCGGAGGAAATCAGGAAGCAGCCCTTGAAAAAGCTGGACGAGCTTTTGGACGGTGGCTCTCTTGGCAGCTTCTCCGACCTGTTGCAGCGTGGAATCGCTGACGCAGAGCAGCACAACAAAGGAAAAGCGGCACAGCCGCAGAAAGGAAAGACCCTATGACCCATTTTTTCGCAAAACAGCGTGGTAAGAAAAGACCACATTGTTTGCCGGGCAATAAAAGCCCTCCTCAGAACAGAGTGGGGCAACGCCCCGTGTATCTGCAAGCATTGTTCGTGTTTAAACACGAACGGGATTGCAAAACCATAAAACTTATGTTTTTGAATCATTTGGGGGCAGCCCCAAACCCCGTTTTAGGAGGTGGTTTTTATGCCTAACCGCAAACGCAAGGTGCAGTTAGGTTTCTTTGTAACCGAGGAAGAAAGGGAGATCATTGAGGAGAATATCAAAAAGACAAAAGCCGGAAATTTTTCAAATTACATCCGGCAAGTAGCTTTGCGAGGAAGTGTCCTTCAGGTTGATGTGGAGGTTTTGAAGCAGCTCCATCATGACCTTGCCACCATCAACCGTGACCTTCATCAGATTGTTTATCGTGCCGCTATGATAAACGATCTCCATGAGCAGGACTATCTTGATATTCTGGATGACTATACAAAGATTCGCTCTGCGATAAATGAGAAGGTCTTTCGCAGACTTCATAAGGCGGAGAAAGCTGTTGCCACTCCATCTTCTCCTCTGGCAAGAGGGCTTACGAATGGCAGTAACTAAGATTCTCTCCATCAAGGAGCGAGTGGATAACCGAGTGAAATATATTTGCAAGTCCGAAAAGACCAATGGAAAGACGCTGATCTCCTCGTATTCCTGCGACGGCGACTGTGCCGATATGGATTTTGCATTGACAGCAGCAGTAGCAAAATTTTCACCGTACACCACGAACAGCCATCACAACAACGAAATTCTGGCATACCATCTGATTCAATCTTTTTCTCCGAACGACAATATCACGCCGGAGGAAGCACACAAAATCGGAAGGCAGCTTGCGGATAAGTTGTTGGAAGGACGATATGAATATGTGATAGCGACCCACACGGATACGGATAAAATTCATAATCACATCATCTTTAACTCCGTGAGCTTCATGAACTTCCAGAAATTTGCGACCCAGCCCTTTAAGACGGCACAGAAAATCCGCAGTATCTCAGACCGCCTTTGCGTGGAGCATGGACTCTCTGTGATTCAGAATCCGCAAAAGCTGGGGTACAGCTACGCCGAATGGATGGCACGGCGGAACAACACAAGCTGGCGGGCAGAGCTGCGGAAACGCATCAAGTTTGCTCTGGCTCGTTCCACATCCTATGACGATTTCCTCCAAAAGTGTGCCACGTTGGATGTTGCGGTGAACGACAACGGCAAGCACATCAAGTATATGCTCCGTGATTTGCCGCAGGAGAGATGGTGCAGAGGAAAGAATCTCTCGGATGATGAAACCTTTATTCGCTCCTCCATCAAGGAGCGTGTGGCGGATAACGCAGAGCGGAAACAGCTCTTGACGGACGCTCTGACCCGTCAAATCCCCAACGCCGCAAACTGGACAGACCTTCAACTCCGTTTATTTCAGGAGGATGGAATCACCCTTCGTTCCGGCAAGACGGGACTGTTCTTTGTGTTTCCAGACGGAGTAAAACGCAAGAGTAGCGACTTCGGATTTGATTTTTCCGAGGAACGGTTGAAGGAAGCGGTGAAGCATGAACGCTTTGAGGTGTCCGATGCTGCCGCCGATGTTCGCCGTGAATGGGAGGACGGAAAGAACAGCCTCACCCATGGTGCAGAGTTCATTCCCATTGAGCTGCCGCCGGATGCCGTTCAGAAAATCTCTCTTGACGGTCTTTTGGTCAGTGTTCCGTCAGAGGATGGAAATGATGTGGTGTTCATTGACAACGCCCACACCGACTATGAGCCGGAAACAGGACGCTACACGATATGGCTTGCCCCTCCGTATCAATACTACTGCGTTACTGAAACCATCGACCCCGATGTGCTGGAATCGGAGCAGTTAGGCGGCACACCCTATCGGGGCATGGACTTGATAAAGCGGATGGAGCGGGCGTGGGATGCCCCGTGTGAATGGATAGATGTTCCTGCGGATTGGGTCAGGAGTGCCAGCGACAAAGGGCTGATTCTCTCCATTCCAGACTTAGGGGCAAGCTATATCCACATTGAGCCGCAGGATTTTGAACTGACCAGCATGGGATGCCGAGTGAGAATCTTCCCCCATTGGTCTTATGCCAGAAATCTATATGGCTCAGAACTGATTGCCGCAGCGGAGCAGCAGAGGAACACGCCCGTCATTGACCTCCTGTGGGTCAAGTATCGTTCCTATCAGCGGCGAAGTCAGAAAGCAGAGCTGGATATTCTCTCCAACGCTCTTTGGACGATGGAACGGGAGGAAATTTCTGACCGAGCAGATTTTTCCCAACGTGCCAAAGAGCTGGACGCAGAGATGAAGGAGAACAGGCAGCTCATTCACACCCTTGAGGATGAATGTGACGAGTACACCCGTGCGGTTGCCTGTCTGAATGTCCTTTCCGAGTATGAGGAGCTATATGAGGAATGGCAGAGGGCAACGCCGGGGCAAAAGCTGGTCATGGAACAGAAGAATCTCCGAAAGCTCCAGCTCTATGAACGAGCAGCGGCACAGCTTAAAGGAATGGGCATCCATCCCAACGCCGATCCCGACAAGCTGACCGACTACATTGAATTTAACAGGTCTGAGATTGAGGAACGCAGGCAGAAGATGAAAAGGTTGGAGGAACGGCTTTACGGAATCTACCGTGCCGAGCGAGTGGTGAACGACACCCTTGAACCTCCCTCCTTGAAGAAAGCCGCCGACCAGCTCAGACGAGGAACTTCTTACACGCTTTAGGAGGCGTGAATATATGAATCAACTGATACCCGAAAACTACAAACAGGCAATGCACCGAATGGCGTTGCGTGTTGCTGCTAATGGCGAGGAGTGGAGAAAATTTCTCACCGCCAGCAGCTACCTTTATAAATACGAAAGCTACGAACAGCTTTTGATCTACGGCTTCAAGCAGGATGTAACCGCCGTTGCGTCGCCCCAGACTTGGAAGGTGTTGGGCTATACACCGAAAGCCGGAGCTACGGCGATTCGTCTCCCCGGCAAGCGAATCTACTATGACGTTTCCGACCTTGACCTTGCCGTTGGCAGACAGGAAATCCAGCTTTGGCACACCAACGGCGTGGAGCAGGCTGTGACGAAAGCGGTCATGGAGAACTACAACACCCAAAACTTGGAGGGTGTGTCCTCGGCGGCGGCGTATGCCATCATGGAGGAGGTCAACAAGTATCTCAGCGATTACGGGGACAGCCTGCAACAATATTTCCCCGAACGATTTGATGAGGGAACCTTGACCATGCTACTTATGGCATCCGCCGAGTACACCACCTTTTCCCGTCTTGGCTGTGCAGACCAGTTTCCCGAAGTGCTGAGAACCATGCTGGATGATATTGCCCGATACAATACCGTGGAGCAGATCACCGCCATCGTTCATGCGTCTTGGCACTGTTCCGGCGTTGTCCTGCGGCAGATTGAAAAGGTTGCCATTCAAGAGCAGGAGAAAAAGCAGACCAAAGACTATGTTGAGCAAAGGAAAAACCGCCGTCCACAGCGGACGCAGCAGCGTGGACAGCAGCCGTCACAGGTAGAGGGTCAGATTACGATGGAGGGAATCACCATTGAGCCGATGGTGCTTCCTCCTGAACCTGTTTCCAAACCTGTTCCTGCCCCCACTCCTCAGAGGAGAGAGCCGACGAGGGAGCGTTCCAACAGACGCAGACCCAAACAGCCGAAGGAAACGCCGCCCAAACAGGAGGAAGCCCCGAAGCAGGAAGCCGCCCAGCGGTATGAGGTACGCAGCGAAAGCGGCAATGGCACTCCCTTTGGTGTGTGGGACAATCAGGCGAAGGAGTTTGTG
>JAKSQD010000082.1 GCA_024404315.1 Oscillospiraceae bacterium | reverse complement strand
GATACTACATTATCCACCAATTGACTACAACCTATTTCTTTTGATTGCTATAAGTACATCACCTCTACGCTGAAGGAGTCCCATCCGATGCTGGAGATTTCACCTCGTGACTTGGATGCAGACTGCTTTGCCCTGTGTACGCCCGAAGCAACCTACGACCTGCGCAAGGGTATGGCCGGTGCCAGAGAACACTCCCCGGAGGACTTCATCACCAAGATTACCAGCGTATCTCCGGGCCAGAAGGGTCAGCAGATTTGGCTGGACTGCCTGAACCTCATTTTCCAGAACGACCAGTCCCTCATTGACTACGTTCAGATGATTTGCGGTCTCGCCGCCATCGGAAAGGTGTATGTGGAAGCCCTCATCATCGCCTACGGTGATGGCCGAAACGGTAAGTCCACCTTCTGGAATGCCATCTCTCGTGTGTTGGGCCTGTACTCCGGCAATATCTCTGCGGACACGCTGACCACTGGATGCCGCCGCAACATCAAGCCCGAAATGGCTGAGGTCAAAGGAAAGCGACTGCTCATCGCCGCTGAGATGCAGGAAGGCGCACGTCTGAACGACTCCACCGTCAAGCAGCTCTGCTCCACGGATGATGTCTTTGCCGAGAAAAAGTACAAAAATCCCTTCTCCTTCAAGCCCTGTCACACCTTGGTGCTGTACACCAACCACCTGCCCCGCGTCAGTGCATCCGATGATGGTATCTGGAGACGACTCATCGTGATTCCCTTCAATGCCAAGATTACCGGCACCAGCGACATCAAGAATTACAGCGAATACCTGTATGACAATGCTGGCAGCAGCATTCTGGCGTGGGTCATCGAGGGTGCGAAGAAGGTCATCGATGCAGATTACCATATCCCGGTTCCAGCCTGCGTCCAGAGTGCCATTGAGGATTATCGCAGCCGCAATGACTGGTTCGGTCACTTCCTGGAGGACAAGTGTGATGTCGGTTCGGAGTATAAGGAAAGCTCCTCTGCTCTGTATCAGGCCTATCGCAACTACTGCATGGACACCAATGAGTACGTGCGGAACACGCAGGATTTCTATTTCGCATTGGAGGGCGCGGGCTTTGGGCGTATCACGCAGAATCGCAAACGCTACTTTAAGGGGCTGCGCATTAGACCTGATACCAGTGCTGAGGAGGATTTCCTGAGCTGATAGAGAGCCTATGACAAGGTGTATCAAGGTCATATACAAAACTTCTCTAAGGGCTATAAAAATAGCTCTAAGAAAAAGTTTAGAAATGGCATTGATACACCTTGCACCACAGCTATTAACCCCCTGATGAGAGGACGAAAATGTTAGAAAAAACGATAGAAAACAAGCTAACACTGGCGGTAAAAAAGGCTGGAGGTATTGCACCGAAGTTCGTGTCTCCGAGCTTCGCGGGAATGCCCGACCGGCTTGTATTACTTCCTGATGGCGTTATCGCCTTCGTGGAACTGAAGGCACCGGGCAAAAAGCCTCGCCCGCTCCAAGAGGCAAGACACCGACTGCTGAGACGGTTGGGCTTTAAGGTCTACGTCATCGACAGTGAGGAACAGATTGGAGGGATGCTGCATGATCTTCTCTCCCCATGATTATCAGGCCTATGCCATCGACTACATCAAAGAACATCCCGTAGCGGCAGTCTTGCTCGATATGGGTCTGGGCAAGACGGTCATCTCCCTGACTGCCATCGCTGACCTCCTGTTCGACAGCTTTGAGGCCCACCGCATCTTGGTTGTCGCACCACTCCGCGTGGCCCGCGACACATGGCCTGCTGAGATAGAAAAATGGGAACATCTGCAGCACCTGACCTATTCCGTTGTGGTTGGGGCACCGAAGGAACGCAGAGCTGCCTTGATGGTCAGAGCTGACATCACCATCATCAACCGTGAGAACCTGCAATGGCTCATCGAGAGCAGCGGTTTTCCCTTTGATTACGATATGGTGGTCATCGATGAGCTTTCCTCCTTCAAAAACCACAAGGCTAAGCGCTTTCAGGCACTGATGAAGGTCAGGCCCAGGGTAAAGCGCATGGTTGGTCTGACCGGCACGCCCTCCTCCAATGGTCTCATGGATCTGTGGGCGGAGTTCAAGCTGCTGGACATGGGCCATCGCCTCGGTCGCTTCATCACTCAATACAGGAACGACTACTTCCTGCCGGATAAGCGTAACGGCCAAATAATCTACTCCTACAAGCCAATGCCTTATGCAGAAGATGCCATCTATCGCAAGATTTCCGATATGACCATCTCCATGAAATCCACCGACCACCTGAAGATGCCGGAACTGGTATCCTCCCGATACGAGGTCAAGCTGTCCGAGGCCGAAGCACAGCGCTACGAGGACTTGAAGCAGGAACTCATCCTGCAGCTGCCAGAGGGTGAAGTCACCGCCGCCAATGCAGCCTCCCTCACCGGGAAATTGGCACAGCTGGCCAACGGTGCCATCTACAGCGATGATGGTGATACCGTTGAATTCCATGACAGGAAACTTGATGCGCTGGAAGACCTCATCGAAGCTGCCAATGGCAAACCCCTGCTGGTGGCCTACTGGTTCAAGCATGACCTCCAGCGCATCAAGCAGCGCTTCGAGGTCCGGGAGATCAAAAGCAGTCGTGACATCACGGACTGGAATGCAGGAAAGATTCCTGTCGCGGTCATCCATCCTGCCTCTGCAGGCCATGGTCTCAACCTTCAGGCAGGCGGTTCCACCCTCATCTGGTTCGGGCTGACATGGTCGCTGGAACTGTATCAGCAGACCAACGCCCGTCTCTGGCGGCAGGGCCAGACCGCAGGAACTGTGGTGATACAGCACCTCGTAACCAAAGGAACCATTGATGAGCGCATCCTGAAAGCGCTATCCTCAAAAGAACTGACCCAGAACGCACTGATTGATGCCGTAAAGGCGACGTTATAAGGAGAAGTACATGAACCCGTATAGAGAATTAGCAAATGCCATTATTTTGCAGGCGGTGAAGGATTACAGAAGAAACAAAAGCGAACAGAGCCGAGAGGAAATCGAGCGCTTCTTCCGTTCCGACTGGTTTGGAGCGTTGACGCGAATCAACCCGGAGCAGCTGATTGCACAGCTGAGAAAGGAGAACAAATGATGACAGCAAAAGAATATCTCTCCCAGGCATACCGCCTCGACAACCGCATCAACAGCAAGATCGAGCAGGTGGCATCACTGAATGATCTGGCCTCCAAGTGTACCAGCACCATCTCCGGTATGCCTCACAACCCCAGCGGTTCCACATCAACCATGGCAGATACAGTCGATAAGATCATCGACCTGCAGAACGAGATCAACAGGGACATCGATGCGCTGGTGGATCTGAAGCGGGAGATCGTGGGTGTCATCAAGGCAGTGGAGAATACCGAGTACCAGACGCTGCTGGAAAAGCGATACCTCTGCTTCCAGCACTGGGAGCAGATCGCAGTGGATATGGGCTACGGTATCGACAACATCTTCAAGCTCCATAGGAAAGCGCTGGCCTGCGTGGTTATGCCGGAAAGTGTACAGTAACGTCCATAGCAATCCAGCCGCCTCTTATGGTAGTATTACAATAGCAAAACAATAAGAACGGAGCCATCGTAGAGCAATCTGCGGTGGCTTTTGTCATGCCCAAGGAGAATGAAAATGCCCTACAAACCCAAGCGTCCCTGCGCTGCACCCGGCTGTCCTAACCTGACGGATGGCCGCTTCTGTCCGGAACATCAGCAGCAGGAGAACCGGCGCTATGAGAAATATCAGAGAAACCCGGAAACCAAGCGCCGCTATGGACGGGCATGGAAACGCATCCGCGATCGGTATGTTCAGCTGCATCCCTTCTGTGAGCTGTGCTTCCAGAAGGGCCAGCTGGTGGAGACACAGCAGGTACACCACATCAAGCCGCTGGCCGAAGGCGGCGACCACAGCCGTGAGAACCTGATCTCGCTGTGCAGTGCCTGCCATGCACGAATCCATGCTGAGCGTGGTGACCGCTGGCACACCCACTGACCCCAGGGGGCGGTCCACTTCTCTACGGTGAAGTGCCTGTGGAACGGGCGTGGGCTCAAACACGCGAAAAAAGCGAAATCAAAGGGGGAATTGCCCCCCGGCATCGGAAAGGAGGGTGCGAACCATGGCAAAGGACGGAACCATGCGAGGCGGAGCGAGAGCTGGAAGCGGCAGAAAGTCCAAATCTCTGGTCGAAAAACTGGAAAACGGCAACCCCGGCGGTCGAACACTCACAGTGATGGAGCTGCCCGGCAGTGCTGATCTGAGCGGCGCTGATATGCCGGAACCCAAGAGCTACATGAAGGATAGGCAGAAGAATGGCGAGGCTTTCGATGCTGCCGAGATCTTCGAGGAGACCTGGAGATGGGTGCGGGAGCGAGGCTGCGACAAACTGGTCAGTGCTCAGCTCATCCGCAACTACGCCATGTCGGTGAGCAGATGGATACAGTGCGAGCACGCAATCTCCGAGTACGGATTTCTGGCGAAGCACCCAACCACTGGTGCTGCCATCGCCTCGCCCTATGTCTCCATGAGCCAGAACTACATGAAGCAGGTCAATAACCTGTGGTATCAGATTTTCCAGATTGTGAAGGAGAACTGCTCCACTGAGTACATGGGAGCCACACCGCAGGATGATGTGATGGAGCGTCTGCTCCGCAGCAGGAAAGGAATGTGACCATGATTGAAAAAGTGAATCCGGCCCATCCGGATAAAATCGCAGACCGTATCGCCGGTGCCATTGTGGACCTGGCGTATGCGCAGGAGGAAAATCCCAGAATCGCTGTGGAGGTGCTGATCGGCCACGGCATGTGCCATGTGATCATCGAATCCTCTGTGGAGCTGTCTCTGACCGAGATGGACGCTGCCATCCAGCGCATCGCCGGAGATGTGACTTCCCACATCGTGCAGGTGCCTCAGGATGCCCATCTGGCGGAGAATCAGGCTGGCGGTGTCCGCTGCGGTGACAACGGCATCTTCCGCGGCGTTCCGCTGACGGAGGAACAGCGCACCGTGTCCCGTATGGCCAGAGAAATCTACAGCCGCTATCCCACGGACGGCAAGTACATTCTGGATGATGACCGCTTTATCATCTGCCAGAGCAATGCAGAAAGTGTAGATTTACACTCGTTCTACCCCGGCGCAGATGTGAATCCGCTGGGCGACTGGACTGGCGGCACGGGTGTGGATACCGGAGCCACCAATCGTAAGCTGGGCAGCGATATGGCAGATTCTGTCACCGGCGGCGGCCTCCATGGCAAGGACCTGTCCAAGGCAGATGTGTCTGTGAACATCCACGCCTTCCTCAAGGCCCAGCGCACCGGCAAGAACGTGGAGCTGTGCTGCGCCATCGGCGATGACACCGTGGGCGGACTGCCCTATGAGGCCATCGTTGCTGAGGCAAGGGCCTACATCCGCTCGGTGGGCGGCTTCGAGAAGTTCGCTGAGTGGGGGCTGTTCTGATGGAGGGCAACGACATGGAAAAATACTATCGAGTGAGAACTGCGTGGACTGCGCCGGAGACACAGAAGGGCGCATTCACTGATTTCAACAATGCGAAGAGCTGCTGTGATAAGAACAGTGGCTCTTTTGTTTTCACGGAGGACGGCATTCCCGTGTATCCGCTTCCTTTCCTCGTGACGCTGACGGAGCCGACCGAATATTTCTCGGATTCCGCCAGAAAGAACAAAGCAGGGATGGCAGCAAAGGGAACCTACACCATCAACGCTGTGGATACCGCCACCGGCAGCGGCAAGCTGAAATCCGGTGCGGGGTATCTCAACCTCTCCGGTCTGAAGGTCAGCCGTGTGGCTGTGCAGGTGTCGCCTCTTGTCAGGGTGCAGAGGGAGATCGCGACTGTCTATGACAAGGTAGTGGCACTTCATTGTACCCATGGCGGCAATGCCACCACCTTTGCTCAGATGCAGACTCAGAAGAAAACCACCTGCGGCCGTACCGCCAGCTTCGTGCTCCAGCGTGCAGGCTTGCTCCCTGAGGGAAAGCTCATCAGCCACACCAAGGCGGTGGGTGGCAACTGGGGCCATATTACTGAGAGGAAACGGAGCCTCGGCAAATGTATGACCGGCCTGACAGCCCTCGACCGAAGCAAGTGCAGCGTAAACTATGTGGCAGCCAAGAGCTTCTCTGCTTTGCCCGCCAAGTATAAGGTCAAGGGTGCCGTGTACATTCAGGATTCCAACGTCTGCATCTGCGGCGGCAAGGCGAATGGAAAGTGGACCATTTACAGCTGCAACGAAGGAAAAGCGCAGGTCGATGCCAAGGGACGCTATGTGAGAAACCGCAACACCAGCGGTTATCCCTTCTCCAGTCCCATTCTGGCAGTTGTGCTGCCCAAAACGTGAGGAGGTAGCGATATGCAGACGACAACTCAGATGGAGCTGGTCTCCATCAGCAAACTGATTCCCTATATCAATAATGCCCGAACCCACTCGCCGGAGCAGGTGAAAAAGCTGCGCTCCAGTCTGAGGGAGTTCGGGTTTGTCAATCCGGTCATCATCGACCGGGAGTATAACGTCATCGCCGGACACGGTCGTCTGATGGCGGCAAAGGAAGAGGGCATCGACGAGATTCCCTGTGTTTTTGTGGATTATCTGACCGAGGCGCAGAAGAAGGCATACATCCTGGCGGACAACCGCATGGCCATGGATGCCGGATGGGACGAGGAGCTGCTGCGGGTGGAGATTGAAGCCCTGCAGGGTTCCGACTTCGACCTGCTTCTTACCGGCTTTGATGAAAAGGAGCTGGCAGACCTCTTCAAAGAGGATGGCGAGAACGGTGCCAAGGATGACGACTACGACCTCTCCTCTGCGCTGGAAAAGGCAGCCTTTGTGGAGAAGGGTGATGTGTGGACGGTGGGCAGGCACCGGCTGATGTGCGGCGATGCAACCTCCGCTGAGGATGTTGCCCGTCTGATGGGTGACACCAAGGCGAATCTGATCCTCACGGACCCGCCCTACGGTGTCTCCTTCAAAAGTTCGGACGGTCTCTCCATCCAGAACGACTCCATCAAGGGTGAGGAATTCTATCAGTTTCTGCTTCTGGCATTTCAGAACATGGCGGCGCATCTGGAAAAGGGCGGTGCCGCCTATGTGTTCCACGCTGATACGGAGGGTCTCAATTTCCGCAGGGCCTTCGTGGATGCCGGATTCCATCTTGCAGGGTGCTGTATCTGGGTGAAGAACTCTCTGGTGCTGGGTCGCTCGGACTACCAGTGGCAGCATGAGCCGGTGCTGTACGGTTTCCTCCAGAACGGCAAGCACCGCTGGTATTCTGACCGCAAGCAGACCACTATCTGGAATTTCGATAAGCCTAAGCGCAACAAGAACCACCCCACCTCCAAGCCGCTGGATCTGCTGGCGTATCCCATCGGGAACTCCACGCAGACCAACGCCGTGGTAATCGATACCTTCGGCGGCAGCGGTTCCACCCTGATGGCCTGCGAACAGACCGGCCGAATCTGCTGCACGATGGAGCTGGATGAGAAGTACGCTTCTGTCATTCTCCGCAGATATGTAGAGGACGGCGGCGATCCCGATGGCGTGTATGTGGAGCGAAACGGTGTGCGGATGATGTATGCCGACCTGGTGAAACAGGTGGAAGGAACCTGAAAGGGCAAAAGAAAAGAGGAAACGGACTGCTCCGCTTCCTCGCTGCTCACTTCTTCCGGGTAGGTTTGACGTTCACATCCGGCTGGATGTCCCCTTCGATCTTGCCGTGCTCGGCCTCAAAGGCTTTGATGTTCTCACGCACCAGCACCAGAATGTGGCTGTTGACGCTTCTGCCTTCGTAATCTGCCACGAATCCGATCTTTTCCAGCATCTCTTCCTCAATGCGGATGGATACGCTTTTGATTGCCATAAAATCACCCCATAACAGATATATTATGTGTTTATCTTATGGCTTCTCTGTGGTATGATGTTCAAAATAGATATACCATATATCTACCATTTTTAAAGGGTGAAAAAATATGAGAGTTGCTGTGATTGGTTCAAGAAAGATACAGATAGATGACCTCGGACGGTATCTGCCGGATGAAACAACGGAGATCGTTTCCGGCGGTGCCAAGGGAGTGGACACCTGTGCCAGAGAGTACGCCCTTGCACACGACATTCGGCTGACCGAGTTTTTGCCGGATTACAGACGATATGGCAGAGGCGCACCGCTGAAGCGCAATCTCCTCATCGTGGAAAATGCTGACTTGGTGCTGGCGTTCTGGGACGGTGCTTCCCATGGAACGAAGCATACCATCGACCATGCAGAGAAGCTGGGCGTGCCTGTTCGTGTGATCTGCTTCAATGAACAGACATAACCTGAATTATTCATGGACCCGATTTCCAACTGAAATCTATGCCACGAATCTATAAATCTTACCTCTACAGTTTTCAGCAAGCACCGCACGTCTACAAAAGGGCGCAAAATCCCTGTAGAACGATTGATGTTGATTCTGAACTGTCAAGGTACGCCAATAGTTACTACTCCCGTTGTGGTTGCAGCATGCTTATGTTTGACAGCGTTTCATAAAACTCATTCTGATAAGGGCAACTGCTACACAGCTTGAAAGTTATATACCTTGCTGAATGAATCACTTTTGCAGCAACCTTCAGCAGTTTTAATCGGATGGTATCAATACGCTGCTTACGCATTTTTGAAGATAATACCAACCGTCTGAACCAATTAAATATGTTGTATGCCAGTGCGTGTACCTGCAGTCTGCCGGCATTGACGCTTCTCGTATGGCTGCTGACAGAGGCAAAATCAAAACCAGTCTTGCTTTCTTTGATGAAGTTTTCCATCAGTCCTCTTTTGCAATAAAACTTGATGAGATACTCCGGAGATGAATCCATGTTGGTTACAATAAAGG
>JAKSQD010000081.1 GCA_024404315.1 Oscillospiraceae bacterium | reverse complement strand
TCGAAGCCGTTTGTTGATTCTGAGCAGATGGCATACATACCGATTCCGTTTTCCAGAATCGCTTTTTCGATTTCGGTCTCAGGCTTCATGGTCTGCCAGACTCTTGCGTATTTAGCCGCATATTCCTTGTCCCAGAACTCAGGACACTTCTGATATCCCTCATTGGGGTGGATTTCCGTATGATAACCAATAAAGGTCATAGCCGGTTTCTTCTCATAACTCACGTTCATTTTTATTATTCTCCTTTATCAAGGTCCAACA
The DNA here is from genome assembly GCA_024404315.1 of Oscillospiraceae bacterium. GTDB lineage: Bacteria > Bacillota > Clostridia > Oscillospirales > Oscillospiraceae > Onthomonas. The sequence goes on along the minus strand of JAKSQD010000081.1, from coordinate 8,888 downwards.
TAATTGCTTCCGAGAAACAGCCTTGCGATCACATCTGCCATAAAAATCAGCAGTAATACGATACACAACGCATGGTAGGCTTTGGGATGCTTTCGCTCTGCCGCTGCCGCATACTTGGAAATCATGGGATGCAGCCAGTAAAGCCCGATGATTCCCATAATTCCGAAACGCAGGCTTGATTTCAATGCAATACGTCCCTGAAAATTCGGAATATCCATCGTGTAATCCCACAGCCATTCTCCGATAGCCCATTCCATCAGATAACTTGTCAACAGCTCTGCTGCTGTGGCAACCAAGACGGCAACTGTATAGCAAATCAGAGGAGTAACAGATACCCCGCCAATTTCAATCCGCTTATTTTTCAGCATCAGCATCGCCCAGATCATCAGCAGTCCGCCGAATCCGTAAACCGGCAGATAGGGTCCAAAGAGAAATCCACGATTAAGATAACCGTACCCCAATTCAAAGCGATAGACCAAAACCTCGTAAACCCATCCGATGCAGCTAAAAATCATGAAGCAGAGAAACCATTTTGTCCATTCGCTTTTCAGCTTGTTCATCAGCATCATTGCTCACTCCAATTCTGATTACTTTTTTCTTATCATTCCGCCAACAACCAAGCACACAATACTAGGAAGCAGAAACTCAATCGCCCTTTCCACCACATACAGGTAGAACGGTGCTGAACCGAACTGATAATGAACGGTGTAGTCCTGCCAGAGCAGAATTCCGAAGCATACTGCCAAAGCTGCGGCGGCAACAAATAACAAAGTTGAAATAATAGAACGCTTATTCATGATGTTCCTCCTCATTTGTGTCAATTGTATCGAGATTTTTCTTTTCACTCTGATGATTTCTCTGATAGCGGATGATTACGAACAGATTTGCGAGAAGAATTGCCATAAAACCGTAATTCAGCAGAGATAAATCCTTTGTTTCGCTGAAAATCTCAACCAAAATCAGAATCAATCCACCGACTGCAAGTCCCAAAATGGCAAAGGACAGCAGAGTATTTGATGTATTTCTATCCATGAACGATTATTCTCCTTCTTCGTTGTTTTGCGTATTGGCAAAGTTGATGACCGCATTGAATACGCCCAGCACCAGCCATGTGGTTCTTCTGGATTGATTGCCGCTGAGCATTTCCATGATGGCGATAAACAGGAAACAGATTGCGGGAGACCAAGACAGTCCCCGAAAAAAACTGCTCAGTTCCTTGCCATCACTCTGTGCCTTCACTGTCACACAGGAACACGCCACAAATAAGCCAATTGCAATCCAAGGCAGTGCATTTACCAAAAAATCCATCATTTTTCATCATAATCTCCTCCATTCATTCATCCAACATCGTAAAAGGTGTTGCCTCATATACGAAAATCATTCCATCATACAAATCTGTTACAGGAGCATACACTCTCACCGATGCGGGCATCAGATTGTTCAGCAAAACAAAGCTCTCGCCCAGAGAACCCGTGGACAGCTTGCCTGTGACGATGGTGTTCAGCGTTTCGTTTTCTTTCACATCCTCAAAACGCAGATAATAGGTTCCCAGCGTCTTTGCCTGATACGCCAGCACATCTCCCGAATAGGAGGTGTGATTTTTTCTGCCCTTTGCGGACTTGATGCTTGCGGTCGTCTTGAAATAATCCGTGCCAATGACAAAGCAATCTTCGCCAAGCTCCTCCTTCAAATAGGCACCCATTGTTTTGACATAAGAGCCAGCATATCCAACGTGACCGTTGTGACCGGCAAGCATGATTGGATACCCAACAGAATCGGAAATGCTCTCAACAATGTCAGCCATCGCCCAATCCCGATAGGTTCCATAGCCAATGCTGTCATCGGACGGAATTGCCGCAAGCTCTTTTGCCATAAAAACGGTATCAATACAGTTCAGGATTCGGTCAATATTGGGATATCCCTTGTATTTCTCGCTCTCCAATTCCGTCTTGCAGGCGGTGAGAAAGTCAAAAACCTCGCCCATTCTTTCGTCCTTGAAATGAAACTCCTCAGCAAGAAAAGCGTCCGTTGCATCAGAGTGGAGAGGAATCTGATGCTTTTTCAGATATTCATTGATGACGTAAACATCCACTTCGGGATTCTGAATATCAAACCCGAAGAACTCCAGATAACCGTCTCTGGAATCGGCGTTGTACGCTTTCATCCATTCAATCAGCTCCTTGATCTCCTCCGTGTGATACAGCTCGAAGGAGATATGGGAGAACAATTCCTCCGAGGTCATATCGGAGTTTCCCATGATGTAATCGTTGACCAGCACACCCTCGGCATAATCCATTTCAAAGCACACAGCCGAAATACCGTTATCTCTGACCAGCGTTTTCAGCACATCCAGCTTCAACTTCTGAAACTCTTTGTTTCCATGGGTTGCTTCGCCAAGACCGATGATTTTCACATCTCTGTTGACCAATTCATCGGTGGCTGTCATCGCATAGCTGCCAACCTCATCAATGGGCTTGGATGCGTCCAGTACGGGCTTATACATCTGGAACATTTGTAGTCCAAATAACCCGATACACAGACCAACAACCAGTGAAACGATTATCTTGATTACTTTTTTCATGATTTTCATTGTCAAATACCTCTTTTGTTACTTTTACTTCCTTACGTTCGGTAGTTTATATGTTGAAAAATCCTGCGGCTACATCGAAAAACACATAGCCGCAGCGATATTCTATTCTTTTCCGTATACGCTGAAAAACTGTCTGATATGCTTGTCTATCAATTCCATGGCTTCCTGTTCCCGTTCCGGCTCTCTGTCACAGAGGTTCATCCACATAGAGATAGGAAATGCGAATTGCGCCGCCATGATTTCAGAATCCTCATCTCTGAGAACACCTTCCCGAATCAGAAAACGAATCAGACCCGTATTGTATTTCAAAACATCCTCATAGCTCTGTTTCGACTGGATTCTTTTCAATGTTTCGTTCTGAAACTGCTCAATGGTCAACAGCTTTCTGACCTTGCTGATTTTAGGGTCGTGGAGATTGTAGCGAATCTGTCCCTTGACCATGGCACCCACTGCTTCGGGTGTCATTCCCTTTTTGTCCTGCGTAAATGCCGGATCATCCCAATCAGCTCTGGCAAAAATGGAATGGGCATCAAACTCACGGGTCAGCACATCCACCAGCGTATCCAGAATGTCCTGCTTGCTGGCAAAATGACTGTACAAGGAGGCTTTCCGAATGCCGACAGCATTTGCAATCTGAGAGATACTGGTTGCTTCAAAGCCTCTGATTGAGAATAAGTCCAAAGAGACATCCAGAATCTGTTCTTTTGTGTTTCCTTTCTCCATATATGAGTCCTCCTTGCTCCTATCTGGCATATCCACACTATATCACAACTATCGTTCGGTAGTCAACACTTATTAAAAAAACACTTTATGTTCTTCCAACACAAAGCGTCTTCGCCTATCAAGTAGCCAGATTTCCATTGAGCCAACAAGGAGTTATAGAGCAAAACTGCAAAAGGTCAAAAATACCCTTGACATTTCTTCTCAGACAAAGCTGACGATGTTTATAGCGGACGGCTCCCTGTTCATGTCCGCTGCCTGCTGGACGAGTTTGCCAATATCGGTCAGATTCCCCAATTTGACAAACTGATCGCCACCATCCGAAGCCGTGAAATATCGGCGTGTATCATTTTGCAGGCTCAATCCCAGCTGAAAACCATGTATAAGGACGCTGCGGATACCATCGTGGGCAACTGCGACACCACGCTATTCCTCGGCGGCAAGGAGAGCGGCACTTTGAAAGAGCTGTCCGAAACGCTGGGCAAGTCCACTATCGACTTGATGAACACCTCGGATTCCAGAGGTACAAGCCGTTCCTACGGTCTGAACTATCAGAAAACAGGTCGTGCTCTGATGGAGCGTGACGAGCTGGCTGTTCTGGACGGCGAGATGTGTATCCTTCAGGTGCGTGGCGTTCGCCCGTTTCTCTCCAAAAAATTCGATCTGACAAAGCACAAGCGGTATCTTCTGCTGTCTGATGCGGATAAGCGCAACGCTTTTGATATTGAAGCCTACATGAAACGCAGAGCAAAAATCCAACAAGACGAAGAAATTGAACTATATGAATTTTAACAGACGGTCTAAACGTGGTATTGCCGCATAATCGGTACAAATTCAATGCTATAACATCATTGAACAAATCAAAATCAGGAGTCTGCCAAAAGGCAGTTTACGCCCTGATTCTCAGCAATACCCTGAACAGACAACCCAAAACTCCAAAACCAGTTATAAACTGGAAAAAGGATTTTGGTTTTTAATATTTTTATGGGATTTTTCTCTTCTACTGTTGACACTATGTCTACCGCAATCATCGCTGTCGGTGCAGGTCTCGCTGTCTGGGGCGGCATCAACCTTCTGGAAGGATATGGCAACGACAATCGTGGCAGCAAGTCTCAGGGCATGAAACAGCTCATGGCAGGTGCAGGCGTGATCCTGCTGGGCACCAACGTCATCCCTCTGCTGACCAGCCTCTTCTAATTGAATCAGACGACAAATCGGGCGGCTCTTTCTTCGGAGGGGGCTGCCCTCTCTAGGAGGTGACGAGTTATCCCTGGAATCTTCGACACCATCACAGAATGGCTCCGTATGTTCCTGATTTCTCTGATTGATGGGAACTTAGCCAATCTTTTTGAGGATGTCAACACGAAGGTAGGCAGTATCGCCGCCGAGGTGGGACGCAATCCTCAGAGCTGGAACAGCGGCATTTTCGGTTTGATTCGGAACTTAGCGGACAATGTTATGATGCCCATTGCCGGTATCATCATATCCCTCATTCTCAGCTATGAACTCATTTCCATGATAACGGCAGGAAACAACCTGCAAGGCTTCGACACATGGGTGTTCTTCAAATTCTTGTTCAAATCGTGGGTGGCGGTGTATCTGCTGTCGAATACGTTTACCATCACAATGGCGGTGTTTGATGTTGGGCAGCACATTGTGAACAACGCCGCTGGTGTCATATCAGGCAGTACGAACATTGATATATCGGCAACCATCGCATCCATGGATGTCATGATGGAAACGATGGAGCTGGGCGAATTGGTCATGCTCGCTCTGGAAACGGCACTCATCAGCCTTACCATGAAGATCATGTCCATCCTCATCACTGTCATCCTCTATGGCAGAATGGTAGAAATATATTTGTATGTTTCTGTTGCTCCCATTCCGTTCTCCACAATGGCAAATCGTGAGTGGGGTGGCATTGGCACGAACTACTTCAAAGGACTGTTCGCACTGGCGATTCAGGGCTTTTTTATGATGGTCTGTGTCGGCATTTACTCCGTTCTGGTCAATTCCATGACGGTTTCCGCCAATATCCACATGGCTCTGTTCTCCATCGCCGCCTATACAGTCATTCTGTGTTTCTCCCTGTTCCGTACCAGCTCTCTGTCAAAATCGGTGCTTGGAGCACATTAAGGAGGAATTTTTATCGCATTTGTCAGTGTCCCCAAAGATCTGAGCAAGGTCAAGACCAAAGCGATTCTGAACAAGTTCACTGTCCGTCAGACGGTGTGTTTCGCCGCTGCTGCGGTCATTGGCTTGCCCACCTACTTCCTGACCCGTGACCTGCTGGGACAGTCCTTCTCTGCCATCGTCATGGTCACGCTTATGGTTCCCTTTTTCCTTCTGGCGGTGTATGAAAAGGACGGTATGCCGCTGGAAAAAATCATCCACAACATCATTCTGGTGCGCTTCGTGCTGCCTGCGAAGCGTCCCTATATGACCCATCACAGAAAAGACGACTCAAATCCGAAACAGGAGGAAGTCGTGCGTGGCAAACAACGCAACCCCTAACCCTATGAGCGGACAGGAAAAGAAGTCCCTTGTGCTGGAAAAATGGCGTAAAAAGGTCAACGCTCCTTTCTCGGCGCAGGATACCATTCCTTACCGCAAACTGTACCCCTCCGGCATCTGTCACACCGAGGATGAGCAGTACAACAAATGCGTCCGGTTTTATGACATCAACTATCAGCTTGCCAAAAACGAGGACAAAACGGCAATTTTTGAGCATTGGTGTGACTTTTTGAACTACTTTGACAGCTCCATTCATGTTCAGCTGACCTTCTCCGACCGTCATATTGACTTTGCGGAGTATCAGCGGAGCATTGAGATTCCCGATCAGCAGGACGATTACAACGACATTCGGCAGGAATACGCTCGTATGCTCCATGACCAGCTTTCCAAAGGCACCAACGGTCTGATAAAGGAAAAATATATCACCTTTGGCATCGAAGCGAAAAATTATAAAGAAGCAAAGGCACGTTTGGAGCGTATCGAAGCGGACATTCTGAATAATTTCAGGGTGTTGGGTGTCCGTGCAGAGTGCATGAACGGCTATGACCGCTTGAAGCTCCTGCACAGCATGATGAACGGTGACAGCAAAGAGCCGTTCCGTTTTGGCTGGGATTTGGTGAACAAAACGGGGCTTTCCACCAAGGATTTTATCGCCCCCACCAGCTTTCAGTTTGGAGAAGGACAATACTTCCGCATGGGCAAAACCTACGGTGCGGTGTCCTATCTCCAAATCACTGCCCCCGAACTTTCTGACCGTATGCTGGCAGAACTGTTGGATATGGACAGTGATGTGCTTGTCAATATCCATATTCAGTCCATCGAACAGGGAAAAGCAATCAAGATGGTGAAGGGCAAGCTCCGTGACCTTGATTCCATGAAGATTGAGGAACAGAAAAAGGCAATCCGCTCCGGCTATGATATGGACATTCTGCCCTCCGACCTTGCGACCTACGGCAATGAGGCAAAAAAGCTGTTGCAGGACTTGCAAGGGCGCAACGAGCGAATGTTCCTTGCTACGGTCATTATCGTCAATACTGCTGCCACTAAACAGAAGTTGGACAACTTCATTTTCCAGACCTCCGGCATCGCTCAGAAGTATAACTGTTCCCTCCGCCGACTGGACTTTCAGCAGGAGAATGGCATCATGAGCAGCCTGCCTTTGGGAATAGATAGAATCCCTATCAAGCGTTCCTTGACCACCAGTGCAACGGCGATTTTCGTCCCCTTCACCACGCAGGAACTCTTTATGCCTGGAAAAGAGAGCCTGTATTACGGTTTGAACGCCTTGAGCAACAATATGATTTTGATTGACCGAAAGCAGCTCAAGAACCCCAACGGTTTGATTCTCGGTACGCCTGGTGCCGGTAAGTCCTTCTCGGCAAAGCGTGAAATCACCAACGCATTTCTGCTGACCTCCGACGATGTTATCATCTGCGACCCCGAAGCGGAATATTACCCTCTGGTGGAAGCCCTCGGCGGTCAGGTCATCCACATTTCGCCCAATAGTCACGATTACATCAACCCCATGGATTTGAATATGGATTATTCGGGTGACAGTGATAGTCCGATTACCCTCAAATCCGACTTTATTTTGTCTCTCTGTGAGCTGATTATGGGAGGTAAAAATGGCTTAGAGCCTATCGAAAAGACCGTCATCGACCGTGCGGTGCGTCTGGTGTATCAGGATTATCTTCTGAACCCCGTTCCTGAGAATATGCCCATTCTGGAAGATCTGTACCGCATTTTGAAGGAGCAGCCGGAAGTGGAGGCATCCCGTGTGGCATCGTCTCTGGAGCTGTACGTCACCGGCTCCCTGAATGTGTTCAACCACCACACCAATGTGGATGTGCAGAATCGACTTGTGTGCTTCGACCTCAAGGAGTTGGGCAAGCAGCTGAAAAAGCTGGGGATGCTGGTGGTGCAGGATGCAACGTGGAACCGTGTCACCGTCAACCGCAATCAGCGAAAAAACACTCGTTTCTATGTGGACGAGTTTCATCTGCTGCTGCGAGAGGAACAAACGGCGGCATACAGTGTCGAAATCTGGAAGCGATTCCGGAAATGGGGTGGCATTCCCACGGGTATCACCCAAAACGTGAAAGACCTGCTTTCCAGCCGTGAGGTTGAGAATATCCTTGAAAACAGCGACTTTGTTTACCTTTTAAATCAGGCATCGGGTGACAGAGAGATTCTGGCTCAGCGGCTTTCCATCTCCCCTCAACAGCTCGGCTATGTGACCAACTCCGGTGAGGGTGAAGGATTGCTGTTCTACGGCAATACCATCGTTCCCTTTGTTGACCGTTTCCCGAAGAATACCAAACTCTACCGTGTTATGACCACAAAACCGTCCGAAAAGACGGAAAACGCTTAAAGAACAGACAGTAAACTATAAAAATAAGGAGATTTTTAATGGAAATCTACACTTATCCTGGTCTGCCCGAAAGCTATGTGGTGGTCAAACGGGACGAACTGAACAATGCTACCACTTTGCTGACGAATTTGCAGATTCAGAATAGCGATATGGCGGAGGATATGGTCAGCATGGGCTATCATCTGGATCGGCTCATTGACCTTTATGAGAATACGGTGCATCTGCTGCGTTCCGTCAACGGCATCTTTGAGAAGGTCAGGCCGCAGTTGGACGCTCACAAGCTCCGCACCGTCAAGGGCGAACTGAAACGGGCAAGCGAGAACTGCACCTATATCCTCAACGCCGCCGATGATGCTCAGTTTGCCCTGGAGGAGATCACCGACACATGGGCATTTATGACTCCTGATTAACGGCGGTGTCCTATGAAGGCTGACCTCAATGAGCACCGGCAGAGTATCAAGGATTCTGCCCACCACATTCGTGACCAGACTGAGGCGGGCGGTGTTAGCAAACAGCGGCAAAAACTGACACGGAAATTTGCAGAAATGCAATCCAAAGTTCACGAAACAGAGAAGAAAACTGTTCAGACCGAGAAAAAGAAGCCTTCTCGACTGACATTTGATAAGGATGAAATCACGGCACCCGTTAAGGCTGGCACAAATGCTGTCCTTTTGACGGGTGCTGCTGTCGTTC
>JAKSQD010000080.1 GCA_024404315.1 Oscillospiraceae bacterium | reverse complement strand
ATTTGGGAGTGAAAGGACAAGCAAGGCGCACATTCGACGATTGTGCGGTGTTGCCCTAAGAGCATCCATCAAAAAGACGACACACCAGGGAACAAGAAACCTCTGGTGTGTCGTTTTTGCATTCAGAGCGGTTTTCGTTTTCAAAACACGCTTTGATGTGCCAATTCCCAGCGGTGCAGCAGCTGCGGGACTTTGCTGGGGCGGGTGGCTCCTCTGCGGTAGAACATCCGGCTCGTGACAGTCGCCAAAAGCAGGCCACCGGCCACATCCAGAAGCGTGTGCTGCTTTAAAAACAACGTGGCGGCCACAATCAAAACGGTCAGCACAACACTGCTCACCATCAGCCAGCGGTGTGCCCGGAGCTGTTTTTGACGGACAATGGCCTCACAGCAAACCACGGAATTGAAGACGTGAATGCTGGGGAAGACATTGGTGGGGGTATCCACTCGGTACAGCAGCCGGACGGCCTCCTGAAAAAGATTGTCACAGGAGCCGAGCCACGGGCGCAGGGACTGCCCGTTGGGGAACACGGCGGAAATCACCAAAAACACCGTGCCGCCCAGCGCCAAAGAACGACTGAGGCGGAAATAATCGCCGTCGCTGTTGCAAAACAGCGTGAACCAGGCCACAGTCAGCCCAATATAGCCAAACCATAGGACATAAGGAATGATAAAGTATTCACAAAAAGGGATTGCGTCGTCCAGCGCCGAATCCAACAGGGAATAGCGGACGTGTCTTTGTTCCAACAGGAAAAAGCTGAACAGGTAAACGAGACTATAACAGACGACTTCTTTGATGCGCTGCCTTTGGCTTGCAGAAAATGCCAGTTCTTCCATGGTAATATGCTCCTTGATGTGCGATTTTTGTTTCTATGTGACCTGCTGTATGTGCGGCGGAAGTGGTGAGACAAGCGCTGGTGAGGGCGGGTAATCTCCCAAACAACAATCAGTATAAGGGAAGGTGTTTAAGAATATTTTATGAAATCAAAAAGAAACTATGAATTCGAACCATGTGAAAAAAATACCGGTAAGAGCCGAGGCTCTTACCGGTTTGGTGTGGAGTCTATGCGGTGAAAATAATCTCGGGTTTGCTGAATGTTGCGCTGAACCTCCGCTACCAGCGCTTCCACGGTGGGGAAATGATGTTCTCCCCGCAGGTGATGGAGAAATTCCACCCGCAGCCGCTTCCCGTAAAGGTCGCCGGAGAAGTCCAGCAAAAAGGCCTCCACGTTCACCCGATCCGCCAGCTCCACCGTGGGGCGCATCCCCACATTGGTGACAGCTATGTGCGCCTGGTCGTTGACGTAGACCCGGGTGACATACACCCCCAAAGCAGGAACCAGCACGCCGTCTTGAAAATAGAGGTTGACCGTGGGAAAGCCCAGCTTTCGCCCCAGATGCTTGCCGGGAACCACCTGGTCCGAGAGAATGTGCGGGTGGCCGAGATAGCGGGCGGCCTCCTCCATCTTGCCCTGGGAGAGCAAAACCCGAATCATGGTGGAATGCACCTGCTGGTGATCCACCTCCACCATGCCCATGATATCGCACCCAATCCCCAGCTCGGCGCACTTGGCTTGCAGGCGCTCGGCGTTGCCCATTCCCCGGTCGCCGAACCGGTTGTCACTGCCCGCCACCACATGAATGGCTCCCAGTTCGCCCACCAGATAGTCTGTGACGAACTCGTCCCAGGGCTGGTGCATCATTTTTTCGTCAAAATGAGCCAGAATGACCTCTTCAATACCATAAACCTGTTTCATCAGCCACACCCGATCCTCGGCGGAGTTGATGAGGGGGACAGGGGTCTGCGCCAGCAGAGCGCTGGGATGAATGTCGAAGGTCATCACGGCGGAAGTCGCTCCCAACTGGGCGGCACGTTCTTTCACTTTTTCCAGCAGGGCGGCGTGTCCCAGGTGGACACCATCGAAAAATCCCAAGGCGATGACGCGGCGCTTCTGTTCCATAACGGTTCCTCTTTGCTTGTCAGAATGGTGCTATTGTACCACGGGGGAAAGGGTTGCGCAACCGTGAAAACTGCCGATTATCGGCGCTTTTATGATGAAATTGATTTCTTTTTTCACATTCATTGGCTCGGTGAAAAAGAAGTTGGAAAATCGTCCTTTTTTTGTAGAAGAATTTTCAAATAATCCTTTTTTCCACTGGACAACTGTGATATACTGAAAGACGATTCGAAATTGTCACTATGCGGGAAAACCGCAGATACTCTGTCATCTATGAGGAATTTACAGGAATATGAGTGAATATAAGAAGCAGAGAAAGCCTCGTCCCGAGGGAAAAGAGCGTCGGGAGCGCCCCGACCAGGAAAGACGGGAGAACCGTCAGGAGCAGGAAGCCATTGCCGATGGCCTCATTGAAGGCCGCAACGCCGTGACCGAAGCGCTCAGAGCCGGAACCGCCATTGATAAGGTGTACATCGCTAAGGGTGAGACCGATGCTGCATTGGGACATATCGCCGCCAAAGCCAAAGCCGTCGGCGCTGTGGTGGTGGATGTTGACCGCCGCAAATTGGATTTCATGTCCCGCACCCATTCCCATCAGGGCGTCATTGCCGTGGCCGCCGTCCGGGAGTATGTGGAAGTGGAGGATATCCTCGCCATTGCCCGGGAGAAGGGAGAAAATCCCCTGATTGTGGTCTGTGATGAGCTGTCTGACCCCCATAATCTGGGCGCTGTCATTCGTACCGCCGAATGCGCTGGCGCTCATGGCATCATCATTCCCAAGCGCCGCAGTGCTGGCCTCACCGCCGTGGTCGCCAAAACCAGCGCCGGAGCGGTGGCCTATGTGCCCGTGGCTCGGGTGCCCAACCTGACCAAAACGCTGAATGACCTGAAAAGAGAGGGAATTTGGATTTTTGGTACCGCCGCAGGAGCCACCACCAGCCTCTATCAAGCCGACCTGAAAGGCCCTGCCGCCATCGTCATTGGCAGCGAGGGAACCGGCATGAGCCGCCTTGTGGCCGAAAACTGTGATTTTAACGTCAGTATTCCCATGAAGGGAAAAATCAACTCTCTGAACGCCTCCGCTGCTGCGGCCATTCTGCTGTATGAGGCGGTCAGACAGAGAAACGCCTGACCAATTCTTCCTTATCTCGATGGAAATGGAGGGAAACATCAATGGATGATATTCGGAAATGGGATCCGGCGGAGGTTCTGGACGGCATTGAAGAGCTGTTGAATACCGGCGTTACGCCAGCCGTGGGCAGTTTTTCCCTGGAAGAAATTTTGAGCAGCTATGGCGAGCCGGGGGAGGAAGCCGCTCCCCAAACGAGCGTGCAGCGGGAGAAGGCAGCGCAGCCCGCACCAGTGGAAGCGCCAGCGGTTCAGCCGGAGACAGAGCAAGCGCCCGTGCAGGAGGTTTTGTCTCCCGTAGAGGAGCCGGAAGCAGCGCCGCCTCTGGAGGAACTCCCCCCGCAAGCGGAGGAAGCAGCGCCGGTAGCCGAAGCGGTGCTTGTGACCGAGGTAGCGCCGGAAATCGAACAAGAGCCGGAACCCCAAGCAGCGCCCGTAGACCAGGAAGCACCCGCTGAGGAAGCCCAAGCGCCCACGCAGGAGGAAACCGAACCCGCTCAGGAAGAATACTCTCTGGAAGAAATCATGCAGGAATATTCCGATGCCGACGAGCCGGAAAAAGCGTATTCCCTGGAAGAAATTCTCCATGAGTTCAGCGAAGAGCCAGCCGCTCTCGGCGCTGAGACCGAGGAGGAAGAACCCAACGAGCTGGATCTGAATCAAATGGCCTTTCTGATTGGCCAAAATGTTGCGGATGCCATGATGGACGAGGAGGAAGAGCAAGCCGAAGAGGAACCGGAGGAGCCGGAAGAGACCAATGATTCCACCATGGACGGCCTGCGGGAGTTCTTCGAGGATGCCCGCCGCCGAGTGGCCAATACGGTTAAGCGTCGTTCCTCTTCGAAAAAAGCGCCTCCTCCCGCCATCGAGGAGGAAGAGCCGTCCGACAACATTACCGCTATGCCCACGCCCCAAATGAAAGCCATTCGGGATAGCTTTGGTCGGATTCAAGATAAAATGGACGACTTTGCCGATCATATGTATGCCGATGCCGTAACGGAGGCAGAGGATCTGGCGGAGGAGACCGTTCCCGGAACCGATACCGAGCAGATTCCCGAGCGAAAGGAAGAACCGTCCATCTCGCTCAAGGGTCGTCTGGATGGATTCCTGGATAAAAAGTCCCCCAAAGCGCCCGAAATCCCCCTGGAAGAGCTGGCTCGCCGCTATAAGCTGGGTCTGGGCTTTATGGGCAACCGTTTGGTGTATTTGGGCGTGCTGCTGGCTGTGGCTCTGTACATCTCCATCGCCGCAGAGACCCCTCTGCCGCTGCCCGCCCTGCTGATGGAGCAGCGCCCCGCCGCCGCCGTGCTGACCTGGCTGCTGGGCATGAGCTGCGCTGTGGGCTTGGATGTCCTCTGGATGGGTCTGACCGCTCCCTTCCGTGGAAGACCCGGTATGCACACGCTGACCGCTCTTTCCGTGCTCGCTACCTTGGCCGATGGCCTGTGCTGCGTGACGGTGGGAAGAGAAGGCCCCTTGCCTTTCTCCGCTCTGGCCATGCTGGGTCTGTTCTGCTCCATGCTGGGAGTGATGTGGAGAAAAAGGGCGCTCTATCAGTCCTGCCGCACCGTGTCCCGCTGCAATGACCCCAGCCGAGTGACGCTGGACGAAAATAAATGGAATGGTGATGCCGCCTTTGCCAAGGAGCGGGGCGATACCGCCGGATTTAGCAGCCAGATTCAAAGCATGGACGGGGCACAGCGCATCTATCGTGTCTGGGTTCCTATCATCGGCGTTTTGGCCGTGGCCGGTGCGGTGATGGCTTCCGTGGGTCATGGACATTCCGGCCTGCTGACCTGGGCGTTTTCCGGCATTTTGGTGGCCTGCGCTCCCATCAGTGGCTTGATGGCCTTTGCCCATCCCTATTCCAAGCTGACCCGCCGCCTGGATCACTCCGGCGCTGTGCTGGCAGGCTGGGAGGGAGCAGAATCCATGACTGGAAAGGCCAATATTCTGCTTACAGATGAGGATCTCTTCCCCGAGGGCACGGTGTTCCAGCGCAGAGTTGCTCAGGCCGAGGGCTTCCCCTTGGAGAAGCTCACCGCCTGCGTTGCCTCCATTCTCTATGTGGCGGGCAGCGGCCTGTATCACCTCTTTGATGGTCAGTTGCGCCGTCAGGGAGGCAGCTACCGCCGTGTGGACGATATTCAGTTCTATGAGGCGGGCGGTTTCTCCGCCGATATCCGAGGCGAACAGGTGCTGGTGGGCAGCTACGCTTTCCTGAATGTCATGAAGGTGGAAATTCCCGAGGGCAGCCGTGTGCGCAGCTCCGTTTACTGCGTCATCAATAAAAAGGTGGGCGGCATTTTCTCTCTGGACTATTCCATGTCTCACAACGACAAGCAGGCGCTGACGGATTTGGTTCACTGTGGCATCCATCCCGTCCTGGCCACCCGTGACTTTAACATCATCCCTTCCATGCTGCAAAGACGTTTTGACTTGCCCGTGGAGAAGATGGAATACCCCAAGCTGGAGCGCCGCCGTGAGCTGTCCGAACGGGGACAAAAGCACAATCCTGTGCTGGGTGCTATCCTCACCCGTGAGAACGTGGCCGCTTATGCCGATGCTGTCATTGGTGGCCGCCGCTTGAGCACCATCGTTAAAATCAATGCAATCATTGCGGTGATGGCTTCTTTGGTGGGTCTGCTGCTGGGATTCTTCCTGGTGTGGACGGCCTCCTTCCATTCCTTCACGCCGCTGTCTATGTTGCTGTTTTTGCTGATTTGGGCAGTGCCCAATGTGGCGATTTCCGGCGCCGCAGATAAATTCTAAAATCAACCCCACGTTCTGAGCAAGAGCGAACGGTTTCCCGTTTTGCTCACTCGGAACGTGGGATTTTTTTGCTTTTTGGGAAAAAAGAATCCCACGTTCGGGTCAAGGAACTGCTTTCGCATTCCTCAACATTCCAAACGTGGGAATCAATTAAACGGATTTGACGTAACGACGCTCGTATTTATAAATGAGGTGAACACCAATTGTGCACAGCAGCAGGCTAACCACCAACCAGAAGGCATACCAGCCCAGAATGGGGGGATTGCCATAGAGCATGACGTTTCGCAGCTCAGTGACGACGTAACAAGTGGGGTTCAGACGAATCATCAGGTATTTGGTCACGCCCTCCAGCTGCGTTTCGGGGTTGTAGAAAACACCGGTCAGGTAGAAGAGCAGGCGCAGCAGGACGTTGACGATGTTGGTCAAATCCTCCATATACACGCCGAAGTGCAGCAGCACGCTGCTCAATCCGAAGGTCATGACGAACCACAGCAGGAAGAAGGGGACCATCCAGAAAATTTGGATGGTCAATGGTACCCGATAGAGCAGCATGGCGATGAAAATCAGCACATAGCCCACGGCCATTTTGAAGGCCTGCACCATCATGGTGGTGAGAAGCAAAATGAATTTTGGCAGGTACACCTTGGAGAGCACCGGTTGATATCGCTTGATGGTTCGGACACTGGCCAAAACGCAGCGGTTGAAGAAGGTCCAAGTGGTGTAGCCGATGAAAATAAAAGCGCAGAGATAGTTTTGACTTCTGCCGAAAACGATGGTAAACACGAAGGTATACACCAGCATAAACAGCAGAGGATCCAGAATCCACCACAATCCGCTCAAAAAGGAGCCAGCGACTTCATCCTTGAGCTGGGCACGGGCGGAATATACCATATACCGCCAGTACTTCTTAATGTCTTTTGCAAATCGAATCATAGTTCATCCCTTTTTTAACATGAAATCAGTACAACGACCGCAGAAAACGGTTATTTTCCACCTTCGGACGCTCTCACATTGGGCTTTTCACCCAAAATAATCTCCGTCACACGGCGGCTGGCCTGACCGTCATCAAAGGGAGCGAACTTTTTCAGGAACGCATCATATTTGGCATCCCAATCGGAGCTGACCATTTGCTGAGGGATGGCACGAATCAGATCCTCCTCGGTCTCCACAATGGGACCGGGCAGCTCCTCCAGACCAATATAGAAGCCTCGGATATCATCTCGATAGGCGGCGAGGTCATACATATAGAACAGGATGGGCTTTTTGAGGTTGGCGTAGTCAAAGAAAACAGAGGAATAGTCCGTAATCAGCAGGTCGGCGGCCAGATACAGATCATTGATGTCGGGGTAGGTGGAAACGTTGTAAACAAAGCCCTGGAAAGCGTCAAAATCAAAGCTATTTGCCACCAAATAGTGCGCACGGAAAAGGATGATATACTCTTCGCCCAAAGCATCTCGCAGGCGCTGGAAGTCCACGCCCAGCTCATAACTGTAGCCCACGCCGCTGGTGTGCTGGTTATCCCGCCAGGTGGGGGCGTAGAGAATGACCTTCTTGCCGTTGATTTCCTCGTCCGTGATGTGGAGATTCTCCTTGATGGACTGGACTTTCTCGGGGGTGGCGTTCAACAAAGCGTCGTTGCGGGGATAGCCCTGCTCCAGAATGGCGCTTTCCTTGCCCTGAGCGGCCAGATTCCAAGCGGAGGTGAACTTCTCGGAGCAATAGGGAGAAGGGGAGATGATATATTTGAACTTGGCGGAGTCCAGGTCATACTTCTGACGAATCTCCTTGGTGGTGTTCATGACGTTGCCCCCAGCGGTAAGGTCATAGCCCAGGCGCTTCAAGGGCGTGCCGTGCCAGCATTCCACATAGACCTGATCCTCACGGGGCCAGATGTGGTCACTAACACGGTAGTTAAAAATCCAGTAACCGGCCTTGGCCATGGCTTCCCGATAGGCGTTAGAATTCCACTTGACCAGGGTGGTGCGGGGATTTTCTTCCAGCCAGCGGAATTGGCTGGGGTGCTTGAAGATCCAGACAAAGTGGTAATCCTGATACTGCTCACAGCTCAACATATACTCATAAATGGCACGGGGGCTGTCGGAGTAGCCTTTGCCGGAGAAGACGCAGAAGGTTATCAGCTTTTTGTCCGTGGTGAACTGTTTCGAGACCTGGTTAAAGCGATAACGGCGGTAAGTGAAGAAGCTGGTTCGAATCACGCCACGCAGGGGAGGATATTTTTTGGCGATATCAAACAGAACGGATTTGATTTTCTTTTTCACAGGGTGCATGAATGGAAAACTTCCTTTCCAGGTTCCAAAAACCGAGCTGGCTTTTGGGGACGATGATATAAAATAGAGAGGGAAAAGGGGGAAATGCTCTGTACGGACAGGCTCTTCATCCGTGCCTTCCTAGTTTAGCACAATCTTTTGGGTTTGGGGAGGGGCGACCCAAGAAAAAACGAATTTTTTCCTGAGAAGTTACACGGCGGCGGGGACAGAGCGGAGAGCGTCGGGAATCTGCTCCAGCAGGAATTCCGTGATGGTTCCGGTGTTGTCCTCATCGGCGGTCTCGATGTACTTGGAGCGGAAGCGATCCAGAGCGGCCAAATCATACTGCCCCTGTTCAATCTTCTCAATCAGGTTGGGAGCCTCCACGGAGACGGCAAAGGGCAGCTCCTGGCAGGGGTCAATGTTCAGACCCTGATTGCGCCGGTAGGATTCATAGTCGAACAGGTAGAAATAAACCGGCTTGCGCAGCAGGCTGGCTTCCAGGGAGGAGGCGGAATAATCGGTTATGATGCCGTCGCAGACCTTCATCAAATCGTAAGTGGACCAACCGGAGCCGGGCTGATTGCCTTTGGGCACATCGAAATTGGAAAGCGGATGGGGCTTGACCAGAATGACCAAATTTTCGTTGCCGCTGGTGGCGTGAAGGAGCTGCTCCGTGCCCTTGTCGATGCCGTCACGGAAGGTGGGCAGGTAGAGCAGGAGCTTTTTCCCCCGCAGGTCGGGGCGGTCGTTGAGGAATTTTTCCCGAATGTCCTTGGCGGGGCGCTGAATGTAGTCCACACGGGGCATTCCCTTGACCAGAATCTGGTCAGGGAGGGTGTGGAACGCTTCCACATAGGTGGCTTTGGTGGCTTGAGAGGCGCAGAGAATGTAATCGTAATTTTTGTGCATACACATCTGCTCTGCCATCTTGCTGCTGTGGCCGTTGGGCGTGTCCAAGCATTGATAGCTGAATTTTTTCACAGCACCCACAGCGTGCCAAATCTGCACCACCGTCAGGCTTTTTTTGCGGGGCAGCACGCACAGCTGAATGGAGTATGTATCCGTCACGGCGACCGAGGCGGTAGAAATATGATAGAGACTTTGCAGCACCATCCAGCAGTAGGCCGGAATATTGGTGCTTTTTGTCATTTTACGGCAAAAATAGACGATTTTGGTATCCGGCGAGCGGCGGTTGATTTCTTTTTCTAGCAGACGGAAGTCAATGGGGGGGGTATCCGACTCACGGGAGAGCATAACAATTTTGTTCTGCGCCTTCAAAGGCATGAACAGCAGGTAGACAAAGCGAAGTCCGCACTTTGCAATGAACAGAAAAATACCCATAAATACCTCATGTTTCTTTGAAAATCGAAGTAAAAAGGAGAAAAGTGAAAAATCCGCTGCCCCATTTTCAAAAAACAAAAAAGAAGGGGCTGAAAACCGGGCGGTTCTCCCGATTTCTCACCCATTCTATCATACAACAGGGGTGTTTTCAACTGGAATTGCCCTGAAGTCACAGCAAAGTTTGGGAAGAAAAAGGTGCAGCTGGATGAGCTTCCAGCTGCACAG
>JAKSQD010000008.1 GCA_024404315.1 Oscillospiraceae bacterium | reverse complement strand
CTTTGCAGGAGGACATTACCAGCGAGGATGTCACCACCAATTCCGTTATGCCCAATGCCCAGCTTGGTACGGTTGACCTGATTTGCAAGCAGGACGGTATCATTGCCGGTCTGGGGGTCTACGCCCGTGTGTTCCAGCTTCTTGATGCTGAGACCAATGTGGATTTTTTCTGCAAGGACGGCGACGAGGTGAAGAAGGGACAGTATCTCGCCAAGGTGACGGGTGACATTCGTGTTCTTCTCTCCGGCGAGCGTGTTGCTCTGAACTATCTCCAGCGCATGAGCGGTATTGCAACCTACACCCATGAGGTCGCTCAGCTGCTGAAGGGAACCAAAACTACCCTTCTGGATACCCGCAAGACCACGCCCAACTGCCGCATCTTTGAAAAGTATGCTGTTCGTGTGGGTGGCGGCTGCAACCATCGCTATAACCTGTCCGACGGTGTTCTGCTGAAGGATAACCACATCGGAGCAGCCGGCAGCATCACCAACGCAATCCGTATGGCAAAGGAATACGCACCCTTTGTCCGCAAGATCGAGATCGAAGTGGAGACCATGGAGCAGGTCAAGGAGGCTGTCGAGGCCGGTGCCGACATCATCATGCTGGATAATATGACCAGCGATCAGATGAAGGAGGCAGTGGACTTCATTGCAGGTCGTGCCGAGACGGAATGTTCCGGCAATGTGACCCGAGAGAACATCGCACGCATCACTGAGGTGGGTGTTGACTATGTTTCCAGCGGCGCACTGACCCATTCTGCGCCCATCATGGACATCTCCATGAAGAATCTTCACGCTATCTGATCTTAAACTGATTGAAAAAGGATGATACATTGTGAACACTTCACTGCGTAGAGCTGAGATTCTGACCATTCTGCGTCGGGCTTCTGCTCCTGTAGCTGCAAAGGAGCTTGCCAGTCATTTTCACGTCAGCCGTCAGGTAATCGTACAGGATCTTGCTGTGATCCGAGCCTCCACCGCTGGTATCATTTCCACCAATCGAGGATATATCATACAGCAGGAGAGCAGTTTCACAAGAGAATTTAAGGTTCGCCATACAGAGGAAATGGTGGAGAAGGAATTAAATCTGATCGTAGATTATGGCGGAACCGTCAAAAACATCAGTGTCAGCCACCGGGTCTATGGCCGGATTACGGCAGAGATGGATATCCGTTCCCGTCAGGATGTACAGGAATATATCCAAACGATTGGAGAAAGTGCCTCTGATCCCTTGGGAACAGTCACATCCGGCTATCACTATCATCTCGTTGAAGCTTCCAGCGAAGAACGCTTAGACCGCATTGAGGAAAAGCTGCGGGAAAACGGATTTCTTGTTGCCCTTCTTCCTTGGGAGCTGGATGAGAACAAATCACTTTAAAAGAGGAATGACCTATGACCATTCGTGAAATTCAGGAAGAAATTCTTCGCCTGAAAAAAGAAAAAGACTTCTGTATTCTTGCTCATGCTTATCAGGGACAGGAGATTCTGGAGATCGCCGATTATACCGGAGATTCCTATGGATTGAGTGTCCAGGCAAGCAAAGCACCCCACCAGAACATCATCATGTGCGGCGTGCGTTTCATGGCTGAGACCTGCAAGGTTCTTTCTCCCGAAAAAACGGTTTATCTGGCAAATCCCATTGCGGGCTGTCCCATGGCAGAGCAGCTTGATCTGGAGACCTTGGAGATTTTAAAAGAACAGCACCCCGATCATGCTGTCGTTGCCTACATCAATACCACCTCTGAGCTGAAAACCGCCTGTGACGTTTGTGTGACCTCTTCCTCTGCTGTTCAGATCTGCAAAGCTCTGGATGCTGATAAAATTCTCTTTATTCCTGACCCTAACCTGGGTCATTATGTGCAGAGTCAGGTTCCCGAGAAGGAGTTTGCATTCTACAGAGGCGGCTGTCCCAGACATTTTATTATGACCGAAGCAGACGTGAAAAAAGCAAAGGCTGCTCATCCCGATGCTCTGTTTCTGGTTCATCCCGAGTGTCGCCCAGAGGTGACGGCTCATGCGGATTACATCGGTTCCACCACCGGAATCATGGCATATGCCAAAAAATCCGACGCAAAAGAATTCATCATTGGCACGGAAAACAGCATCGTCCAGCACCTCCAGTTTGAGTGCCCTGAGAAGAAATTCTATCCTCTTTCCGTCATGCTGACCTGCATGAACATGAAAGCCACAACGCTGATGGACGTATATAACGTTCTGCGTGGAATCGGCGGAGAAAAAATGGAGCTGCCTGATGATGTGATGAAGGGCGCCCGCCGCTGCATTGATGAAATGATTCGTCTGGGCGGCTAACACAGACAAAATACATAACCTACTCAGAAAGGGTCGGAATTGCGTTCAATTCCGGCTTTTTCTTTTGCTCTATCGCACGAAAAACCTCCTGTCAGTTACCCAACAGGAGGTTCCAATGTTTGTGTGTTTTGGGGTTAGAGCAGACCCATTCGCTTCAATTCATGGGCGATGCCGTCCTCTGCACAGCTCTCACAGACCACATCTGCAAATGCTTTGACGCTTGGAGCAGCATTTCCCATAACAACAGCCGTTCCGGCGGCTTTCAGCATGGGAAGGTCGTTACCAGAGTCACCAAAGGCAATGCTGTCCTCAATGGAGACACCGAAATAGTTGCAGACCTGCTGAACCGCAAGACCTTTGTCCACGCCCTTTGCCATGGTTTCACCGTTGATTCTGGGCTGGTCGGGAACAGGATTGTCCTGCACCACGGTCTCAAAGCCTTCTCCCAGCTCGTTCACCGCTGCCAGCACGGATTCCTCCGTCCTTCCGATGAAACAAATTTTATAGACGGATTGACCCAGATAGTCTTCCATGGGCAGCATTCCCAGACCTTCCAGCAGCTGGGTCATCATGCGCCGCAGCTCGCTGTTTGCCTTGGAAAGATTGTCTGACCACGCACTCATCAGAGCTTTCTTATCTGCATAGGTTCCCACAGCCGTTTCCAGCATATAGCTGATTCCGTGCCGCTCAAAAACCCGAATTGCATGAGCGAGAAGGGATGGGGGCATTTTTTTGTCCTCCAGGACAGTATCCCCAATGGTGACATATCCGCCTGCACTGGCAATGATGCCGTCAAAACCAATGTCCAGCACAAACTTCTGGATGCTGGCAAGATTTCGACCGGTAGAGATAAATATTTTATGGCCGTTTTTCTGTACCTGATGCAGAACCTGAACCACAGACTCCGATACAGGCAGACCCGGCTCACAAAGTGTTCCGTCTATATCAAAAAACAGGTATTTTCCCATTGTTTACGCCTCGTTTCTTATGAAGGAAAACGAGATGGGAGTTTCCTGTAAAAACTCCTATCCCGTTCCCGTATCAATCAGTAATCGGTCTTATGATACCACAGATTTTCTTTTTATGAAACCATGTACAAACCGAGTTACTTGCAGAGCATCAGCTTGTCCATCTGCTTGGAAGCACCAGTCTTGAGAACCTGGAAGCCCTCATAATCCTCTGCGTTGCAGACCAGAACAGCGGTGGTAGTAGGATAACCTGCCTTTTTGATTTCGTCCATAGAGAACTTCAGCAGGATCTGGCCAGCCTTCACGCTGTCACCCTCCTTGACCTGAGGCTCAAAGCCCTTTCCGTTCATGGCAACGGTGTCAATGCCGACGTGGATGAGCATTTCCATACCATCGTTGGAGCTGATGCCGACTGCATGCCCGGTCTCAGCAACGGTGGAGATTTCACCGTCGAAGGGAGCAACCACAACACCGCTTGCAGGCTCAATGCCAACGCCGTCACCCAGAGCACCGGAAGCGAAGGTTGCATCAGGAATGGTGTCACGAGCAATGACATTGCCCTCGATGGGGCAGTAAACGGTTGCAGGCTCGGTTTCCACGGCGGGAGCAGAAGTCTCAGCAGGAGTGGCAGCCTTGGAAGCGTCGGGGGTTTCTTCTTTCCAGACGATGTAGGTGGTAACGAATGCGATAGCACCGGCAACAGCCAGCATCAGAGTATACTGAAGGGTGCAGTGAGTAGTGATGAGGAAGCCGGGGAAGCCGGTCACGCCATAAGCGGAGCCATACACGCCGATGATAGAACCAAAAGCAGCACCAAATGCACCGCCGATCATGGAGGAGACGAGAGGCTTGACGTAACGCAGGTTGATACCGAAGATAGCAGGCTCGGTGATACCCAGAGAAGCGGACAGACCAGCAGGCAGAGCCAGGGACTTGGTTTTGACGTTCTTAGCCTTGACGAACACAGCCACGCAAGCCATGCAGGAGGCGAAGTTAGCGGAGCAGGAAACAGGCAGCCAGACGTTCATACCGTTCTCAGCAATCATGCCAGCTTCCAGCACGTTGAACATATGATGAATGCCGCAGACAACGGTGAGGGGATAGATTGCGCCGCAGACGAAGGAGCCGATGCCCAGAGGCAGAGCCAGCAGAGCCTTAACCACGGTGAGGATATTGTTCTCGACCACGATGAAGACGGGGCCGATGATGCTCATGGTGAGGAAAGCGGTGACGAAAACCGTGACCAGAGGAGTGACAAACAGGTCAATCATCTCGGGGACAATCTTATGCAGACGCTTTTCCAGCTGGCACATCAGCCAAATGGCGATGATAATGGGGATGATGTGACCCTGATAGTTGACCTGACGGATGTTGAAGAACAGAATGTGCCAAGTGGGAATCTCCTCAGCAGCCATACCGGCAGCCGCCCAAGAGGACATCAGGTTCATGTGCATCAGCAGCATACCGATGGTTCCGGCGAGGAAGATGTTACCGCCGAAGACACGAGCGGCAGAAACAGCAACCAGAACGGGCAGATAAACGATAGCGGTATTAGAAACCAGATCCATCCAGCTATAAATATCGCTGGAAGCGAATGCGGGGAAGAATTTACCCAGAGCCTCGACCAGACCCATCATCAGACCTGCGGCAACGATGGCGGGCAGGATGGGAACGAACACGTCGCCCAGAGCCTTAACCATTCTCTGAGGCAGGGGCTGAGAAGCAGCGGCGGCTGCCTTTACATCGTCCTTGGTAGCGGCGCTCATGCCAGAGACAGACAGGAACTCGTCATAGACCTTGTTGACGGTGCCGGTGCCAATGATAATCTGGAGCTGACCATTGGAGGAGAACACACCCTTGACACCCTCGATGTCCTCCAGATGCTTCATGTCAACCTTGGAATTGTCCTTGGTGACAAGGCGGAGACGTGTGGCACAGTGGGCGGCACTGACCAGATTTTCACGTTTGCCCACGGTCTCATAGATCTCTTGGGCACATTTTCTGTAATCCATTTTCATATGTCCTTTCTTTATAGTGAAATCCGTTTCACTTATGATTTGAAATATTATCACACAGATTACACATTGTCTATATGGTATTGTAAACAAATTTCATTTATGTTTTTTGTATATTTCAACCAAAAACAGCGGTTCAGTCAGAAATAAAGAAAAAATGTTGATGTGACATGGATTCAAGTCCTTGCATCTCCGACGATTTGAAACACATTCTTCAAAAACTGTGTAATGATTTCAATCTATTTTCAATTTGTTTTCACAGTCAGTTTTCATCGTTGAAACCGCCTCTTGAAATTTCTCCTTTTTTATGCTATACTCGCAAAAACAAATGTAAAAGGGTGTTTCACTTATGACAATGAAAGAACTGGCACAGATTGCCGGTGTTTCTACAGCTGCAATCAGTCGTTACATCAACGATGGTCCACTTAGCAAGGAGAAAAAGGAGCGGATTCGTGCCGCAATGGATGAAACAGGTTATCATCCCGACGCTGCTTCCCAGGTCGCAAAGGTAGGATTCGCTGACCACATTGGTCTCATTGTGCCTAAAATCGACTCGGATGCCGTCAACCGCTTTACCACAGGAGCTGCTCCTGCGCTGGCAGATGCCGGTTTTCTGACCCTCCTTGCCGACACCACCAACGACCCCGCCAAGGAACTGTCCTACTTGGAGCTGTACCAAAATCGACAGGTAGCAGGAATCATTCTCCTTGCATCTGTTCTGACCCCCCAATTAGAGGATGCTCTGCGCAGCTCTAATGTTCCCACTGTAGTGGTGGGTCAGCAGTTCCGTCAAATCCCCTGTGTCTACCATGACGATTTCGGTGCTGCCTATGAACTGACCAATCTGGTTCTCTCCAAGGATAGAAACAAGCTGGGGTATATCGGCATTACAGAACAGGACATTGCCGTGGGACAAAACCGCAAAAGCGGCGTACAGATGGCCATGAAAGATTACGGCTTAGACCCTGAGACCCTTGCTGTGGAAATCAGCTCTTTGAGTGTGGAAGGCGGTCGTGCCGCTACAGAGCAGCTTTTGAAACGGAAACCAGATTTGAACGGTTTGATTTGTGCCACTGACCGCATTGCCATTGGAGCAATGGAAGCGCTCCGCAATGCCGGAAAGCGGATTCCGCAGGATGTCAGCGTCATTGGTATGGATGACAACTGGGTGGGAGAATACATTTCCCCTCGTTTGACCACCGCACATTTCTATTATAAAACCAGCGGGGAAAAGGCCTCTAATCTCCTCATTGAGATGATTCAGAACAAAGGCAAGCCAGGTCCTGTCCATCAGGTCATGCTGGGTTACACCATCAAGAACCGTGATTCGGTCTAACCATATTCCCAAAGGGATAAGCAAAGGAGAATGAACAATGCGTAAAAATTTTGGTTCCAAGGCGTTTCTCTATCCTCAGCCCGTGCTCATCATTGCCACCTATGACGAAAACGGCACGCCCGACGCAATGAATGCCGCCTGGGGCTGCATCTGTGACTATGACAAGATTCTGCTCTGTCTATCCGCCGAACACAAAACCGTAGAAAACCTGCTGGCACGGAAGGCATTTACTGTCAGCCCAGCCGATGCCGCTCATGTGGTGGCGGAAGATTATGTCGGTGTGGTTTCCGCCAATAAAGTGCCCGATAAATTCAAAAAAGCTGGTTTCCACGCCACCAAGAGCGAATTTGTAGATGCTCCCATCATCAATGAGCTGCCCATGACGCTGGAATGCGTACTGGAGAGCTTTGACAAGGAAACCGAGTGGGTGGTTGGCAAAATTGTCAACGTCAGCGCCGAAGAATCTGTCTTGACTGACGAAAAAATTGACCCCGCAAAGCTCCAGCCCATCGCCTTTGATCCCGTCAACTACGCCTACCATTGCTTGGGCGAAAAGGTGGGTAACGCCTTCAAAGATGGCCTCACCTTGAACCAGTAAGAAAACACAAAACAGCATCTATTGCTCCTGAACTCGTTGGTTTTCGGAACAATAGATGCTGTTTTTTTATAGAATGGGTTATTTGTGCTCTGCCAGGTATTCCAGAATTGCGTGAGCGGCGATATTTCCTTCTCCCACGGCTTTGGTAATCTGATAGGGACGACCGGTGCAGTCACCAGCGGCATAACAGCCTGGGAAATTGGTCTGGCACATCCGATTCACGGCGATGTGAGGGCCGTCCATTTCCAGTCCAGCCAAAAGAGTGGCAGGAGCCACAGCGCTGCGGAGAAAGAACATTCCTTCCGCCGCTAATTCACTTCCATCAGACAGCCGAATCCTAGCAACCTTTTTCTCGCCCAAAACGGTTCGGATGGGCTTGGGCAGCCGTTCTACGTTGGCGGCGTTGACTCCACAGTCTGGATAAGGAGTATACAGATAGACCTTTTCCGCCAGTCCAGCCAGATACGCCACCTCGTGTTCATACCGTTTCGAGCCGCAGTAAACAGCAATGGTTTTGCCGGAATAAAGGAAGCCATCGCAGGTAGCGCAATAGCTTACGCCACGACCCAACAGCTCGGTTTCTCCTTCTAACCCTTTGGCCGCCACAGCGCCAACGGCAAACAAAACTGTTTTTGCTTCAAACAGTTCGTTGTCCGCCAGTAGCATATAATACCCTCCGGCGCTCATGATGGTAGTAACCATTTTCTCAGTGATGGATAGCCCTATCTGATCCAGCTGCTGCGAAAAGCGGCGGTTTAGCTCTTCACCCGTCACCATAGGCACGCCGGGATAGTTTGCAATTTTTTCTGATTTTCCTACCTTTTCGCTCAGTTCCTTGGAACCAAACCAAATCACGGATTTTTGATGAAGTTGAAGGTTCAATGCGGCGGACAGACCGGCAGGGCCTGCGCCGATGATAGCAATATCGTACATGGTATTCTCCTTTTGTGATGGGGGATTCTGCATGACGGTAGTATACCATGATTTCCGTCATTTGTGTAAAGGAGTGAATGGAGTATTTTTCGCAAGCTATGAAAAATTTCAGAGTCTATTGGTCATTCCTGTTCAGAAATCTGCCTTTCTTCTTTTTCAGCCTGATGCTTTTGAATCAGACCCTTGATTTTGGCGTTTTCTTCTTTCAGAGACAGAATTTCCTGCACCAGCTCGGTTTCTCTTGCTTCATATCGGCTCAGGAGAATCTCGGCAACCTCAATCAGACAGCGCATTTTCTCTGTCAGGACGTTGATGGGAGACAAAAGCTCGGTGTAATGCTCCTTTGCGTAGATGCACATGGGGAAGTAACAGTTTCTGGTCTCATAAATGTACCGTCTGGCGTTCCAGCTGGAAATACCATATAGCTGACCCATCAAATTGCCTCGATCTGCCAAGGCGATGAGCAGGGCAAGGCGATGATTTTGAATGCGTCCATAGTACCGCTTCTGTTCAGTGTCAGACAGCTCCCCCTTGTGGAAGAGCAGCATAATGATGTGATGGATCTCAGGGTGAAGGTGATATTCGTTGGTCAGGCGGTTGTCTGCCTTGGTGTAAGGGATATTCTCCGGCAGAATGTGACACAGAGCGGAAGCAAATAAAATATCCGCTTCCTGTTCCGAAAGAGGAATATTTAAGTTGATGAGCATACGGGTGACGGAAAGGCAGTGCCGAAAATCAGCGGCGTACTCGGAAGCATCCTTGAATTCGTCAGGCAGCTCCACGCTGACACGGCTCATCATGGCTCGCACCAAAGGAAGCGCAATAGAAGTGTTGAGCAGCTGATTTTCCAAAGCGTACTGCTCCACAAATTTATAAAGGTTGGCAAAGGAACCTGCGTCGTCGCTGTCGATTAAAAACGCATCGTTTCCAATCAGCTCCAAAGTGTCAATAAAACAATCCTGAAATTCCAGACCAGTCATGGCTTAATCCCCCTCCCACAGTTCCTTAAATTGCTTTTTCAAAGCGGCATTTTCCTCTTTCAGCAAGCGAACCTGTTCCCTCAGCTCCTGTTCCCGCACCTCGTAGCGGTCCACCAAAATCACCGCTGCCTGCGTGAGGCTCCGAATTTTATCCTGCAAGATTTTTAACGTGGCGTACAGCTCGGGATAGTGCTCCAAACCGTATTTGCACATGGGGAGGATGCGGTTTTTGGTCTCGTTGATGTATTCATGAACCTTCCACACCGACATATTATAGAGATCTTCCACATTGTGGCTGCGGTCAGAGAGCTTTACCAGCAGAGAGAGCTTATTTTCCATGATGGCTTGGAAATGCGCCTGTTCTTCCTCCAAAGTGAATCCCTTTTTCTTAGAAACCAGTTTTACCGTCTCATACACACGGGGATCCAGGTGACATTCGGTGATGAGCTCTTTTCCGTGGTTGGGGAATGGGATGTCCTCAATCATGTCATGGCAGAGCGCCGCCGCCAACACAATATCTTCCTCTTCCTTGGGAAGAGAAACGCCGATGTCCAGCAGAATGCGGCACACAATCAAGCAGTGAATGACATAAGGCAGTCGATAGGAAACCCCATGCTTGACAATGGAGGATTTCCGGTGAGTGCCATCGTGAAGCCCTCGTGCCAGTGGCAGTGCAAGAGCGGTGTTGTACAGTCGATTTTCTACGGCATAGTATTCGATGTACTCGTAAGGGGATTGAATCATCCAGAATTCCGTTTCATCATAGGAGAGGTAGTCTGGATTGATTTGTTCCAGTGCGGTTGTGACCGATGCTCGAAACTGTTTTCTCTCTTCTTTTTTGTTCATAGCGGTTCCTTCCTGTCTGGAGACTTGATGGATGGACGATGCTGCGTGATAAATATAAAAATAGTATATCATATCTTCTGAACAGTTGCTAGGTTAGACATGATTTTTTTACAGTTTTTCGAAGAAAGATTCCGTCAGCAAACAGGAAGCCACTATCTGCCATTTGGGGCGGCGAACCGTGAATATTCTTTGAACTTTTACAAAGTATATTGTCATTTCTTCTGTCGTATGGTAGAATAATTATCAGGAATACACTCAAATAACGTGATTCTTTCTGGGAGGTGTTTGATTGTGAAAAAGGTTGAGTTTGTGCGAGTAAAGTCTGAGTTGTCCGGCTACGGCTTGGGAAAGGGTGCGAAGTACTCTTTTACCGGTGCTGAGGAGGCCATCAGGTACTACATCGAACAGGGATGGTCCTTTGAAGGGTATGTCCCCGTTGAAACACGAGGCATCGGCGATATTGAAACCATCTCTCTGATTTTCCAGAAGGATGAGTAAAAATTTGAATTATGGAGGTATTTGTAATGAAAGTTGTAAAGATTGAAAATTTCACCACTGATAAGAATCTCAGAAAAGATACCGAGCAAAGAATTGCAGAGTATTTAAATGATGGATGGATGATTGAAGCAATGACGTTTGCACCTTTTGATGGATATATCTTTGTTTTTAGCAAAGAAGAATAAATTATCTTTAGTTTAAGCACTCAGTTGATACAACAATAAATCCGAATTTGAGGTGGAGGTAATTGTATGGGTAAAGCGTTATTAGCGATGATTATGACGGTAATTGTCGGTTTTTTTGGCAGTGGCTTTTTTGCCAGTTTTGCTAATGCTCCTGAATGGGGCGTTGTCCTCGCTGTTGCAGTTATGGGGGGATTCATTATCTATTTTAATGACAAAAAGAAATAAACAAGTTTGAATTTGCAGGGATAATAAATTCTAATTTATTATCAAAAGAGACAGTGAAAATGGCTTAACTATGCTAAAGGAGAATCCTATTATGACTAAAGAAACAAATAAGAAAACAAAGTATGGTGAAGAAAGTGCCTCGGTTGGTGGAATAAGTGCAATTTTTTTGTTCATCATCGCAATCGCTATGATTATTTTGCAATATGGCAGTATATATATTGCGGTAGCTTTTTTGATTATTACGTTTGTAAATATGAGGGCAATCAGTGCTGTGTTTGATAGTGTAAAAAAAGAAGGAAAGAGAACCATTTCATTATTTGTCGGATTGTATGTTATATTTACAATTATAGTGTTCGGAGTGATTTATTTAATAAGATAAATTTGCAGTTATGGAGGCGTTGTTATGAAAAACAAATGGCAAAAGTACACCTTTTCTTTTTGTCTTGGGGTCGGAATCATTGTCGGCATATTAACACAAACAACGATTCCAACTATCGGAGTAGCGGCTTTACTGGGAATCATATTGCATTTTATTGTAGGATATTTCTTTCTGCCCGAAGATTAAAACTGAGTTGATTGAGATATCAAACATATCTTTGCATGTTAAATCTTAGTTGGAGGTAAACCAGATGAAAAACCTGTCGAAAGTTCTGCTGTATTACGCATGGATTCCTTTCATAGCGAGCTTACCCGGCTTTGTTTTGAATCTGTGCGGGTTATCAACCATCAATATCCTTGTTGTTCCGCTTTTAACGGCAGCGATTTATATTTGTCTGAGAAAAAAGTTGGATATTGTCCTTGCTGCGAAGGTAAACGGCCTTATATTTCTCATGCTGCTTGCCTGCTTCACTGTTATGATGCTGTTTTCTTCCGGCAATATCGAAGGCATACTGATGAGCAATTTTAGCTGGCTCATTATCCCGTTTGCCCCCATTATGCTGATACTGGTACTAATGGGAGAGAATCTTCTGCTGTATGCTACTGCTTTGCTGACCTATGCCACGGCGTTTTTGGTCTCAGCAGCACTGGGAAAGGTCAACCTCAAGCGAATTTGGTTGCCTGTCGGACTTACTGCTCTCTGTCTCCTCGCAAACACCGTCCTCTATCAAAACAGACCCTCCGTCAAATACGCCGGACATGGTTTTGAGTATATGCACGGCTTTTCCAGCACGGATTTCACCGATTATATGGTATACAGCCAAAACTCGAAGCTGGTCACGCCGGATTCCGAGGTTTCTCTCATCATTGAAAGGGAAGAGGATATGCCCAAAATGGACGGAGCGGAGGCGTGTTATCCCCTTTATGCGGCCTTCGCCAAAGCGGTCTATCAGGACATTGACCTCATCGAGAGCCGCTGGCTTGAGGAAACAGAGAATCCATACGATAACGGCAAGATTGTTACCTTTACCAACTCTGTCTATGGCTTGGAGCGTCTGATTCTCGGAGGAGACGACCCTGAGAAGTATGGCGAAGGAGTTGATCTGTTTTTTGGAGCAAGACCTTCTGCTTCCCAGTTGCAAATTGCAGAGGATTACGGTGTCGAGCTGGAAATCACTCCTATTGGCAGAGAGGCGTTTGTGTTCTTTGTGGAGGAACATAACCCCATCGACAATCTGACCACAGAGCAGCTGAAAGCAATCTATCATGGCGACATCACGAACTGGAGCGAAGCAGGCGGCAAGAATCAGAAAATCTTGGCGTTTCAGCGTCCACAGAACTCCGGCTCCCAGACCATGATGGAGTATTTCATGGGGGATGTATCCCTGAAAGAGCCGCAGACCTATGAAAAGGTCAGTGCGATGGAGGGCGTTATCAAGCAGGTTGCTCAGTACAATAACGAAAGCGGAGCAATCGGCTATTCCTTCCGCTATTTCTTGGAGGAGCTGAATCAGGAAAAGGGCGTGAAGCTCCTCTCTGTTGACGGTGTGTATCCCTCCTTGGAGAATATCGAAAACGGAACGTATCCACTTACCACCAGTGTGTGCCTGATTACCCGCAAGAACGACCCGAATCCCTATGTTCAGAAAATGATAGACTTTATTCTGTCGGAGACGGGGCAGTCCATCGTGACAAAAACAGGGTATGCAGGCGTGGCAAAATAGAAGATAAATTTGAATTTAATGGAGAAAATGGCATGAAAAAAATGATAATTGCCCTCTTGTGTTTTATACTTGTCATTTCATTATCAGGGTGCAGACAGGAAAAATCTTCTGACAGTCAAATTAAAACAATCAATAAAAACGGAGTTAATTATGTTATAGATACGGAACAATGCACAATTCGAGATAACCAGCAAACTTATTCGTATGTGATAGACAAGGCGGAGACAACGATCAAGTATTCTGACGGACAATCTTATACCTGGAAAGAATCTGAGGATATGGGGATGGGCATAGCTTCGCCAGACTTTGATTATTCAACACATGTTGACCCTGACATTCTCATAGATGTTATTGACGAAGTTTATCATGTAAATAATAAGCAAAACAGCAAAAATGCAGTGCTTGGTGTGATTTTGCTGATAGCCGGAATCATTGACGCTATATGGGCTGAGCGGATTTGGTTTTTCCATTGGGGATGGGGATATAAAAACGCAGAACCTTCAGACCTTGCTATAGGGGTGTATAGAATCGGAGGTATCATTGCTGCGATGATTGGTCTTATTAACATTGTTGCCTGAATATCACTATAGTGACCCGAAAGCAAAAAAGACTGTGTATCAACGAAAAATGCTGATACACAGTCGATTTTATTTTGTTCTGTTATATGCTACAGAAAAAGGGTTCCATGGAACTCGCTCAGCAAGTAAGTGGATACCTCAGAGCGCTCAGACGGATTCCTTGTCCTTCTTGAGGCCGGTCAGAATGACAGCACCAACCACAGAACCAATCAGCAGAGCGACCACATACAGGAGGGGATGACCCACGGTGGGGAACACAAAGATACCGCCGTGAGGAGCCTGGAGGGTGCAACCAAACAGCATGGACAGCGCACCGGAGACAGCAGAGCCGATGATGCAGGAGGGGAGGACACGAGCGGGGTCAGCAGCTGCGTAGGGGATAGCGCCCTCGGAGATGAAGCACAGACCCATAACATAGTTGACAAAACCGTTGTTGCGCTCCTCTTCGGTCCACTTCTTGGGGAAGAAGGTGGTAGACAGAGCAATGGCAATGGGAGGAACCATGCCGCCGACCATGACAGCAGCCATCACGTCAAACTGACCCATGGAGAGAGCGGCGATGCCGAATGCGTAGGAAGCCTTGTTGAAGGGGCCGCCCATGTCGATGGACATCATGCCAGCGACCACTGCGCCGAGGAGCAGCTTGGAGGAGCCGCCCATAGACTGGAGCAGATTGGAGATGCCGGTGTTGATGGCACCCATAGCAGGGTTGATGGCGCACATCACAATACCGATGGAGAGAATGCCGCACAGAGGATAGATGAGCATGGGACGAATGCCGTTCAGGGCACGGGGCAGCTTTTCCGTGATGTTCTCAAGGAAGCGCACCACATAGCCTGCCACGAAGCCAGCCAGCAGAGCAGCAAGGAAGCCGCCGGAAACACCGTCGGTAGCGCCAGCCGCAATACCGGTAAAGGAGGTGCCGTTCATAGCCAGGACACCGCCAGCAAAACCGACAGCCAGACCCGGACGGTCAGCGATGGAATAAGCGATATAAGCGGCGAGGATGGGCAGCATATAGCTGAAAGCAGACACGCCGACGGTTTTGAAGAAGGCAGCAACGGGGGTGTTCATACCGAAGTTGCCGGGGTTAATGGTGTAGTCGTCCAGCAGGAAGGCGAGGGCAATCATGATGCCGCCGCCAACCACGAAGGGCAGCATATGGGAAACGCCGCTCATCAGGTTCTTATAGAAAGAGGAACCAGCGGACTGGGAGGAAGCAGCAGGAGCGCCGCCCTTGTTGTGATAGATGGGAGCCGTACCATTGACAATCTGGTCAATCAGTTCGTTGGGCTTGTGGATGCCATCAGCAACACGGGTAATCACCACGGGCTTACCGTCGAAACGGGGCATATCCACGTTCTTGTCAGCGGCAATGATGATGCCGTCGCAATTGGCGATTTCCTCAGCGGTGAGGATATTCTTTGCACCGCCGGAACCATTGGTCTCAACCTTAGTAGCCAGGCCACGAGCAGCGCCAGCCTTCTGGAGAGCCTCAGCTGCCATAAAGGTATGAGCAATACCGGTGGGACAAGCAGTGACGCAGAGGATGCGGTAGCCGCTCTTGGGAATCTCCTGCTCAGTAAAGCTATCGTTTCCGCAGACAGCCTGCTCTTCCTTGTCCAGCAGGTCGAGGAACTCAGCCTCGGTCTTAGCGGAACGGAGCTTTGCCACGAAATCCTCATTTGCCAACAGGGTCATCATGCGGGCGAGCATATCCACATGGAGGCTGCCGTTCATGGGAGCAGCGATCATGATAAACAGATCGCTCTTCTCGTCATCGTCCTCACCCCACTGGATGGGATTTGCCAGACGGGCAACAGCCAGGCTGGGAGAGGTGACGGCGTTGGTCTTGGCGTGGGGAACAACAATGCCGTTGCCCACATAGGTGGAGTACTCCTCCTCACGGGCATAAATGGCTTTTTTGTAAGCGGCCTTGTCCGTGATGTTGCCGTGAGTACACTGGAGATCCACCATCTTGTCGATGACAGCGTCTTTGTTTGCGGCGTTGACATTCAAAGCGGTGGCCTGACGGCTGAATAATTCGATCAGACGCATAGTTTTGACTCCTTTTCTTTCTTTTTGGTTTTATTCATCACACGGCTTGTGTTTCCTTCACTCACTCACCGTGTCAGATGCTGGGACATTAAACTGCTGAGGAACAGAAGCCATTCCCTGTTCTGGTTCAGCAGTTGGGGAGGGAAGCCGCCGTGTTACAGCGTAGCAAGCAGAGACTCTACCTCAGCCTTTGTGGCAAGACCCAGAGAGAAAGCAGTGGCGGAACCAGTAGCCGTGCCCAGCTTGAGCGCATAACCGTAATCACCGGTTTCCAAACAACCAGCGAGGAAACCAGCAACCATAGAATCACCTGCGCCGACGCTGTTTTGAACCTTGCCCTTGGGACAGCCGATGCGATGGCTCACGCCGTTTTCGTCCAGCAGCAGAGCGCCGTCTCCGGCCATGGAAACCAAAATGTTTCTTCCGCCCATTTCTTGCAGCTTGGCAGCGCATTCAATGATTTCTTCGTCAGTCTTGAGAACTTTGCCAAAGATTTCGCCCAGCTCGTGATTGTTGGGCTTGATGAGGAAGGGATGGTATTTCAGCACCTTCACCAGCAGATCACGGGTAGCATCCACGGCGATGAGAATTCCTCTGCCCTCCAGATGTGCCATGATTTTCTCATAGGTATCGCTGGGCAGGCAGGTGGGAATAGAGCCGGAGAGAACCAGCGTATCACCAGACTGAATGGTGTCCAGCTGGGCATAGAGCTTCTTCATGTCCTCGTCGGTGATGACGGGGCCGATGCCGTTGATCTCGGTCTCCTCGGTGGCTTTCACCTTAACGTTGACACGGGTCATACCCTGAGCAACGTGGATGAAGTCGGTTTTCAGACCCATCTCCCGCAGACCGTTTTCCAGTCCGTCGCCGGTGAAGCCAGCCACAAAGCCCAGAGCCACAGTGTCAAAGCCCAGTTCCCGCAGAACATTGGAAACGTTGATGCCTTTTCCACCAAACTGGTACTCTTCAGAAGTGTTGCGGTTGACAGCGTCCAGCTTGAGTGCGCCGTCCAAATGCACCACATAGTCGATGGCAGGATTGAAAGTGACAGTGTAAATCATAATATTTCGATCTCCTTAATAGAAGTGTGTTCACGATATCTCTCATCATAGAGACGATTGGTGATGATAGAGGAACGGGACAGGTCACAGATACCGGCGGCATAAATCTTATCGAATTTACTCTCGTCGGCCAGAAACCAGCTCTCATAGGCGGACTGGATGGCGGCGGCTTTCAGCTCGCCCTCTTCAATGCCGGGCGTGGTGAAGCCTCGGTCTAAAGAAATGCCGTTGACACCCATAAACGCCTTGGTAAAGTTGTAGCGGTGGAGGCTGGTCAGGACTGCTGCCCCCACGATTGCCTCAGTGCGCTGCTTAATGCGTCCGGCGGGAACGTAAACGGTACAGCCCTTTCGAGCAAGAGCACGGGTATGCGCCAGACCGTTGGTTACATAGGTGGCGTTCAGTGCCTCTCCGCTGATGGCGTTGACCAGCTGAAGGGTGGTAGAGCCTGCGTCAATATAGACGAAATCCTCTTGACGAATGAGGGAAGCGGCGTATTGACCAATCAGCTGCTTCTCACGGGTGAAAATGCCCTCTTTTGTCATCATATCCGGCTCATGGGAATAAAATTGCTGCTCCAAAACAGTGGCTCCGCCATGGACTCGGTTCAGCCTTCCTTGTTCTCCCAGTGCCACCAAGTCACGGCGAACAGTGGATTCGCTGATGCCCAGTGCCTCGGCAAACTGCTGGACGGTTGCGGACTTTTGACGGTTCAAAATGTCCAGAATCATCTGGTAGCGTGTTTCTGCGATCATGGTGTTATCCTTTCGTTGAATAAAAGTATATCAGATTATTTTTCAAAATCAAGCGGGTTCAATCAACTTTGTGCAACATTTTTTGCAATAGTGGGTGATAATGCTTTTTATCGACTGAAAGTGATGGGATATAAGCAACACCAGTCAAAAATATGCGCTGAAAGATGTCAAAAGAATTCAATATCAATCAAACACTTGCATATTTTTGACTGCTCTAGTATTTTTATTATAGCACATCCAAATAAGGAAAAACCGCCGGATCGTGGCATCCAGCGGTTCAAAAAGTAGAAATTACTTCGTTCCGAAAATCCGGTCTCCTGCGTCACCCAGGCCGGGAACGATAAAACCGTCCTCATTCATGTCGGGATCCACGCCTGCTACATATAGCTCAACATCAGGATGCTCCTGTGCCACACGCTCCAAACCTTCGGGAGTGGCCAGCAGATTCATCAGCTTGATTTTCTTGCATCCATAGTCCTTCATAAACTGAATAGAAGCGGAAGCTGTGCCGCCAGTTGCCAGCATGGGATCCACGATGATAACCTCACGTTCAGCAATATCTGTGGGCATCTTGCAGTAGTATTCCACGGGATCCATGGTCTCCGGGTCACGATACATCCCGACATGACCAATCTTTGCGGAGGGCAGCAAATTCAGCACGCCGTCCACCATACCAAGGCCGCCACGGAGAATGGCTACGATAGCCAGCTTTTTGCCCGCCAAAACATTGCACTTGCAGTTGCCAAGGGGAGTGGTCACTTCCACTTCTTTGGTGGGAAGATGCCAAGTTGCCTCGTAGGTCATCAGACTGGTGATTTCTTCCACGACCTGACGGAATTCACGAGTACCAGTACCCACATCTCGAAGAATAGCCAGCTTATGGCCGATGAGAGGATGCTCCATCACATGGATATTTTTGTTTTCCTTGTAGTTCATATGTTTGCTCCTTTTACCTAAGAGTCAATTAACCTGTCATTTTGATTGTTTCGCCAAACGTTCCCGTTCTGCCTGAGAAAGCCGCAGATAGTTGGCGTTTAATTGCTGACCTGTCACGGTTTGATGGTTCTTTGCCTGCTCATAAGCCGCTTTTGCCACGCCATAAGCGTGCTGAAAACGCAGGTTCGGCGGTGCAAGACGAACCTTGATTCCTTTTTTGGCGGCATAATCCACACAAAGCTGTGCGCCGTCGCCTACGACCATATCAGCAGCCGCTTCGGAGAACAGCTCCTCCAACGAAATGGCTCGGTCTTCGGTCAGTCGAACAGGCCCTTGTTCCGTCATGCGAAATGTTGCGGTATAAACCTGTTGCCGACGGGCATCCATGGCACAGCATACCGTACCTTCCACGCCGCAAAGGTTCCATGCCATTGCTTCCAACGTAGAAACACCAACGCAGGGCTTTTCCTCCGGCCAGGCCAATCCCTTGGCGGCGGCCAGGCCAATTCTCAAGCCGGTGAAGGAGCCGGGACCGTTGGCAGCGGCAATCAAATCCACATCGCTGAGTGTCATTCCAACGTTTTTCAGAAGTGCCTCACACATGGGCATCAAAGTGGTGCTATGGGTCAGCCCACTGTTTTGGTAAGATTCCGCAACAAGAAAATCATCTCGGCAAAGAGCGACAGAAGCGGCTTTTGCCGAAGATTCGATGGCTAAAATGTACAAATTCTCACACCTCCGACCTTTGTTAAGCAACAAAGGGAATCAGGGTTTTTCAATCGTAATTATCCGCTGATTGTCCTGACTGCCTCGACGGATGTCAATATGGATGGTATCCGTTTCCAAGGCATCGTCCACAATCTCGCTCCATTCCACAGCGCAGACACCACCCCGTGAAAGATAATCCTCCCAACCGATGTCATAAAGCTCATCAGACGAGCCCAAACGGTACATGTCAAAGTGGAACAGAGGCATTCGACCCCCTTCGTATTCGTTCACAATGGTGAAGGTAGGAGAGGTAACTCGCTCAGTTACGCCCAATCCACGAGCCAGTCCACGGGTGAAGGCGGTTTTTCCTGCGCCCAAGTCCCCGGTATAAGCAATCACCGAACCAGGCGTTAAATCCTTGGCCAATGCTTCCCCCAAAGCCTCGGTTTCCTGTGGGCTGTTGGTCAGATACTGCATGATTTTCAGCTCCGTATAGTAACAATTGATTAGACTCTTATTATAACACAGTTCCAGAGAAGATGCAAAACAGTTTTTGAAGGAAGCAGATTTTTTTGAGCTGTTTTTCTGTCTTTGTAAAAAAATCATAAAATCATCTCCCCAAGTGGCTCCCTATGTGCTATAATAAGCGAAACCTGCCCGAAAGACCCATGGCAAGGGGAGGAAAAGGAGTAAATTATGACAAAAAACATTGTTTTGATCGGTATGCCGGCCTCTGGTAAGAGTACTGTCGGTGTTATCCTCGCAAAGGTCATGAAATATCGCTTTATAGATACCGATCTTCTCTTACAAGACCAAACCGACCAGACTTTGGTAGAAATCATAAAAGAACGGGGATTAGAAGGCTTTCTTGAGCTGGAAAATCACACCGTCGCCCTCTTGAACATCCAACGCAGCGTGATTGCCACTGGTGGCAGCGTGATCTATGGGGAAGAGGCAATGAAAAACTTAAAGACACAGGGCGTAATCATCTATCTGAAACACCGCTATGAGGTCATCCAATCTCGGCTGACCAATATCACCACCAGAGGTGTCGCCATGAAAGAGGGGAGTACCCTATTGGATCTCTTCCATGAGCGTGTACCGCTCTATGAAAAGTATGCTGACTTTACACTAGAAGCGGATGGATTAACCACGGAGCAAACCGTTGAGAAGATTCGAGAGCTGATCTTGACCTGATAAAGGAGAAAATAACAATGGCAATTACAGAAGCACACAAGCGAGCCAATCAAAAGTGGGACAAACAGAATATGATGACGCTGGGCGTTCGCCTGAAAAAATCAGACGCAATAGCGTTTAAAGAGTACGCCGCAAGTCAAGGACGCACCGCCAACGCTATTTTAAAGGATTATGTGTTTAGCATCCTCCATCCTGAGAGAGACGTGGAGAACCCCTCAGAGGAGAAAAGCGAATGAAACCAACGCCCCACAGCCCAGAACTTGCACAAGCAATCTCTGTCCAGCGAATGAGAGACAGTGACGCATATACCATTGCCCATCTGATCCCCAGCAAAGAACTGATGTACCGGGCGGCCATGGGAGTTTTTGAGTCCGTAGACTGGCAAGGGAAAACACCTGTCATTTTATGTGGGAGCGGAAACAATGGCGGAGACGGCTATGCTTTGGCGGGTATCCTTGCGGATCACGGAATCCCGTCCAAAATTTTGCGTGTCTCAGAGCGCTTCTCTGAAGATGGTGCCTATTATTACAACATCGCCCTCTCAAAAGGTGTGAAGTCAGAATACTTTGCAGAAAATTCAAATCTATCTGATGCGAATATCATCGTGGATTGCATTCTTGGAACCGGTTTTTATGGCTTTCCCCGGGAAATTATCGCTGCTGCGATTCAAAAAATCAATGAATCAAAGGCCTATGTGGTCAGCGTAGATATCAATAGCGGCATGAACGGAGATACTGGAGAGGCAGAACTTGCGGTTCGGTCTGACCTGACCGTTTCAATTGGCTATTATAAAACCGGTCACTTTATCGGAAAAGCACCTGAGCTGATTGGAGAACTGGTCAACATTGATATCGGAATTGTTCTCATTTGAGCGGGTATCATTGGAAGAGCCTTTCTAAAAGAAAACACGTTAAGCAGCTCAATTGGATGTCTACTTGTCATTTAATGCCGTTTTATTGTTGTTTTTTGCAACTTTAGAAATCTTAAATTGACATTCTTTGAGTTTTCTGTTATCATGACTTTGTATGAGAAGGAATGCCTCCTTTTCATCGACCACAAATAAGGTGTGAAACGATATGAGTTTTAAAATTATCGGTACAGGTAGCTATGTTCCGCCTAAGATCGTCACAAACAATGACCTATCCGTCATCATGGAAACCAATGATGAGTGGATTTCTAGCCGTAGCGGTATTCGTGAGCGTCACGTCGTCACCGATCAGGTCACTTCTGATCTGGCGGCGGAAGCGGGTCGCCGTGCCATTGAAAATGCTGGTATCGATCCCCAGGAGATTGATATGGTTTTGGTTGCCACCATCAGTGGTGAATCCATCACTCCTAGCATCGCCTGTATGGTGCAGAAAAAATTAAATCTGTCTTGTCACTGTCAAGCAATGGATTTGAGCGCTGCCTGCACTGGATGGATGTACGCTATGGATACCGCTTCTGCGTTTTTTGCCAGAGGCGGCATTCGTAAGATGCTGGTAATTGGCGCTGAGGTTATGTCTCGGGTGCTGAACTGGCACGACCGCTCCACCTGCGTGCTCTTTGGCGACGGAGCAGGAGCGGCCATTCTGGAGCCTGGTGATAACTATCTTGCGTCCGCATTTGAAACCCACGGCGGTGATGAGGTTATCAATCTTCCTACCAAGTCCGGCATTTCCCCTTGGTATACCCGAGAAGATCCCATGCCTCTGGTACACATGAACGGAAGCGAAACCTATAAATTTGCCGTCTCCAACTTCCCCAAGCGTATTGTGGAGGTGTTGGAAAAAGCCGGCCTGTCCCAGCATGACATTAACTGGGTCATTCCCCATCAGGCCAATAAGCGCATCATTGACGGTGCCGCTCGCCGTTTGAAAGAGATTTCCGCTGACCATTTCTGTGTAAACATTC
Source organism: Oscillospiraceae bacterium (assembly GCA_024404315.1). Taxonomy (GTDB): domain Bacteria; phylum Bacillota; class Clostridia; order Oscillospirales; family Oscillospiraceae; genus Onthomonas. The sequence continues at coordinate 35,429 of JAKSQD010000008.1, read as the reverse complement.
AGAAGTATGGCAATACCTCTGCTGCCAGCATCCCCATTGTCCTTGACGAGTGGAACCGTGCCGGTAAGTTTCAGCCTGGCGACCTGCTGTGTATGGTGGCCTTTGGTGGCGGTTTATCCAGTGCGGCCTGCCTGGTTCGCTGGTAAAGATGGTTTGTTTTTACCAGGCTCTTCTATGGGAAGGATGATCCTATGAAAAAAATTACAGAAATTATCTGTGTGTGCTGCTCCAATAACTGTGTGGTTCGGGTGGATGAAACCAATCACAACGCTGTTTCTGGCAATCGCTGCTCCAACGGTGAAGCGTATGCCATTCATGAATTGACCAACCCCAAACGCCAGGTGAATGCGGAATTGCGGATTGCTGGAGCGGATGTGGAGCGCATTCCGGTGAAAACGGATCGTGCCGTTCGTCTGGAGCATCTGGATAATATTTTGGATGTCCTGAAAGAACTGCACCTGGAAGCTCCCATCTACGTCAGTCAGGTGATTGTGCGGGATATTGCCGGTACTGGAGCAAACTTGGTATCCTGCGCTACCGTGAACAAAGCGGCTGTGACAGAAAGCTCGGAGCAAAGCATTGAGCCGTAAGCGTCCTGTTTTTGATTCGCCCAAACGGTATTATCTGCTGAATAAGCCAACCGGTTGTGTTTCAGCCTGTCAGGATGCGGAACATCCAACGGTGTTAGACTATCTCCCGATGGATCTGCGCAGAGGACTTTTCCCCATTGGACGATTGGACAAAAATACGGAAGGACTTTTGATTCTCACCGATGACGGAAAATTGAACCGTTGGCTCCTGGAGCCAGAGCATCATGTGGAAAAACGATATCTGTTTTGGGCAATGGGAACTTTAAAACCAGAAACCATAGCTGAAATGGAAAAAGGCTTTACAGTAAAAGGGATTCCAGAACCCCTTCGACCTGTCAAGCTGAACCTTCTTCAATGCTCCACCGTCGGAAAAATTGAGCATCCATTTTTTGAAAATCGTCGTTATCTTTTCACAGAATGTCCAGAAGCGCCCGCCTTTTTTGCAGAAATCACCTTGACAGAGGGAAAACGCCACCAGATTAAGCGAATGATGGAAGCGGTTGGTTGTACTGTTTTAACGCTCCAGCGCATCGCATTTGGCAGCGTAACACTTGAAGCATCGCTTCTCTCGGGAGAGTATCGTTCCCTAACAGATGCAGAAATTCAGTCTCTTCAGCAAAAAGAATGACCCAAAGCCAGCAAATTTTGTTGGTGTTTGGGTCATTTCTTTTTTGTGAAGTATTTTTGCTTGTCAGTTTTGCAGCTTTCCGATCTCACAGCTCAGGCGAGAAAATTCTTCCAACCCAAGTTGTTCTCCTCGGACGTTCTCGTCAAACCCGGAATTTAAAATGGCTTCTTTCAGTTGGTCTTTGGTTAGCCTTTGGAAAGACGAAGCCAAACCGTTCAACAACTTCTTTCTGCGTTGCAGGAAGGATGCACGAACGGTCTTAAAGAACAGCTCACGATCTTCAATCCCGGCAGGAGCCTCTTTTCGAAGGGTCATTCGCACCACGGCGGAAGTCACTTTAGGCGCAGGCAGGAAACAGTGGGGCGGCACCACAAAGAGCATCTCGCAGTCAGCGTAATACTGACAGAGGATAGAGAACGCACCATAATCCTTAGAACCAGGCTTTGCGCAGATGCGCTGTGCCACTTCCTTTTGAATCATGACCGTCACGCTGCCAAATAATCCACTTTCCAGCAGTTTGGTAATCACCGGAGTGGTGATGTTATAGGGTAAATTGGCACAAGCAATCGGGGCATAGTCTCCAAACTGTTCTTTTGCCAGCTGATTCAGATTGATTTTCATGATATCGCCGGGAACAATGGTTACGTTATCATAATCTGCTAAAGTTTCCTCCAGCACAGGAAAGAGAGCCTTGTCCAATTCCACCGAAACCACTTTCCCCGCTCGTTCTGCCAGCTGAACGGTCAGCGGACCAATACCAGGGCCGATTTCTAAAGCAACACAGTTTTTGTTTGCACCTGATTCTTCCGCAATGCTTTCTGGAACACGGTGGTCAATTAAGAAGTTCTGCCCCATGGACTTAGAAAAATGAAAACCATGCCGAGCCAGCAGGGGCTTGATCTGATTGATGTCACAGAGATTCATAGATACCTCGTTTATTTGCGATAAATCACACGTTCACCCAGAGCCGGGATCTTCCAGCAGACGGAGGTGTCCTCCTGCATCAGGTAATGAACAAAATCCAGCGGATCAACGGTGTTGTTTTTCATCATATCATAGTGGGCGGGAATGGTCAACTCTGCCTGAAGCATCACAGCCAGGCGAGCCGCTTCTAACGGATGAAAATTTCCGATGCACCCACGTTTTGTGCGGAAATAGTCGCTTCCGTTGACGGGAAGAAAAAGCAGATACTTTCCAGGAAGTAACTCAACGCCAAATCTTCTCCGTTTTGGTCGATGCTGTGAACCGGATGGGCGGCAGAAACAGGAAAAACCGCAAGACCAGGCAGCGTCAGCGCTTGCCCGGCTTTTGCACCCAAAACCCAATCTTCCGCAACCCCAAGTTGTCGAACCTGATTCACGCAAGCGCTGGGCACAATGAACACCAAATCAGGATTGCCCATTGCTGCTTTCTGAATGGTTTCCGGTGTCAGATGGTCTTTGTGACCATGGGTGCAGAAAAAATAATCCGCTTTTAACAAGGACGGGTCAAATGGAGCGGGATACCAACGTTTGGAAACGCCTTCTGCGTCCGCTTAGATCGGTGAGAACAGCGTCGATAAAACCACACGGCGGCTTCACCCGGTTGACATTGGGTGGTTTCGATCTGCTTCAAAAGCTCCATGCCGGACGGAGCATCTCCAGGTTCGTTCCATCAGATTAGAATGTCCTCCAAGCTGCGCTTCGGCACATAATGGACATCGTTTTCATCACGCCAATACTTGGTACTTCCGTCTTCGCCCACCTCGGTGAGCACAATGGTCTCATCCGGCTTGCCAATGGCCAGAACCAGCATGGGGCGCAGATGATCGGCCAGGTTCAGGGTTTCCTTTACCTTGTCGGGGTTGAAGCTGCCAATCATACAACCGCCCAATTCTCTTTCTGCTGCTGCCAAAAGAATGGTCTGTGCGGCAATACCAACATCTCGAATATACCGGTTGAGGTTGGGGCCTCTCTCTGTATCCTGACAGATAATGATAAAAGCGGTGGGATATTTTCCCTCATGAGGGAGTGTGATATCCTTGAGAGCTTTTGCCCAGAGCGTCAGAGACTGAATTGCGGCAACCTCTGCCTCCTCATGAACCAAATAATAGCGCAAAGGCTGACCGTTGACCGTGGAAGGAGCGTAACGGACGTGATCCACCAACTCCATCAGTTCTTCCCTGGTGACTTTGCGGGACATATCATAGCCTCGGTAACTGCGGCTGGCTTTCAACAGATCTTTCAGCATGGGACTACCTGCTTTCTTTTAAGATAGCAAAAGTATACACCATCTGAGGAAAAATAACAAGGCTGTTTGATGTGTTTCTCTGCGACCAGTAACTTGACCGTTGTAATTCTGACAAAAGTGAAGTATAATAGAGAACACCAAAACTTCAATGATGGAGGATGACTATGAAATTTAAGGGAATGACAAAAGTCCATGAGGGTCGTTTCCTCACCCGTTATGACCTTCACTATGAAACCGAAGCAGGAACCCCAAAGGACTATGAAATGATTAGCCGCAGCAAAAACCTTCAGTCCTTTGAAGAGCTGCACGACCATGCTCCCGAGGCGGTTGTGCTGATGGTTCACGATGTGACGGGTGAAAAGGTCTTGTTGAACCGTGAGTTCCGTATGGCGATGGGATGCGTCATCTATAACTTTCCCGCAGGCTTGATTGATCCTGGTGAGCAGCCGGATGAAGCCGCCGCTCGTGAGCTGTGGGAGGAAACTGGATTGACGCTGACTTCCATCCGAGGATATTTGGATAATTCTTATAGTGCCATTGGCTTCTCCAACGAGAAAAACATCTGTGTGATGGGCACTGCTGAAGGAGAATTTGCTCCCAGCACATCCGCAGAGGAAGAAATTGAAGCCGGATGGTACACCAAAGCCGATATCCGCAAGCTCATCGAAGAAGGCGCACCGTTTGCCGCTCGTACCCAGGCTTATTGCTATATGTGGGCGTTTCATTAACTCCAACCAACGCTGAAACAGTACTGACCGTTTTTTGCGGATTGGTACTGTTTTTTCATTTGGAACATTGAGCAATTTGATTGAGCGATTTGAATAAGTCGAGCGGAGGTGGATTTCGTTCCATATACTCGAAAAAGGAGGGATTTTTATGATTACTGCTGCATTTGATCTGTCTCAGCCTATGATGGGACCTGGTGATTTCTACGGAGAGCAAAAGCACCTGTGTGATACCTGCATTGTTACCTTCTCCAGCGAAGTCTTCCAGAATGTGTTAGAACACTTTCCTTGTGAGAAAGTGGGAGAACGAACCGCTTGCAACGGAAACAGTCCCATTTATCTTTTGGAGCATGAGGGAAAGAAACTGGGATTTTACCTGACAGCGGTTGGTTCCAGCGGTGCTGCTCACGATATCATTGATGCCAATTGGCTCACCGGCGCTACCACTTTCGTCATGTTTGGTTCCTGTGGCAGCTTGAACCGAGAAAAAACGAAGGGACGCTACATCATCCCAACCGAAGCCTATCGAGAGGAAGGCATATCTTATCATTATGCACCCCCTTCTGACTATCTGCCTATTCCTCAAAGCAAAGAGTTGAGTGAACTGTTTCAGGTTATAGGGCTTCCGATTGTCACGGGACGTGTTTGGACGACCGATGCCTTTTATCGGGAAACCAGAAAGAAAATCGCCGACCGCCAGGCGGAAGGCTGCATTGCGGTGGAGATGGAGCTTGCCGGTGTACAGGCCGTTTGCAGCTTTCATGGCTTCCGCCTGTATGACTTTCTGGTAGCAGGAGATGTGCTGGACGAATGGGATTATGATATCTCTGACCTGAAAAACGTCAACCATTTGAACAGCAATTTTGACCTTGCTTTGCAAATCGCAAAACGCTTGGGATAACCTTTTTTGCTTGAATACATCCTTTTTTGAATGCAAAAACACACTTGACAAATCGAGCGTTATCTGTCATAGTGACAGAACCCCCCTTTTTTCTGTTTTAGAGAGGAGAAAATCAACAATGTTTCCAAACGGTAATCCCTTTTTCCCAGAAATCAAAAAGAAATTCGGTTTCGGCTGTATGCGCCTGCCTATGAACGGCGAAATGGTCGATGATGTGCAGTTCTGTGCTATGATTGACGCTTTCCTTGAGAAGGGATTCAATTATTTTGATACCGCCCATCCCTATATCCAGGGCGAGAGCGAGAAAGCCATTCGTCGTTGCCTGACAAGTCGTTATCCCCGTGAGAGCTATCTTCTGACCAACAAGCTGACAGGGCCTTTCTTTGAGAAAGAAGAGGACATTCGGCCTCTGTTTGAAAAGCAGCTGGAGTTTTGCGGAGTAGATTATTTTGATTTTTACCTGATGCACGCACAAAGCTCCCGTAACTATGAAAAATTTACCAAATGTCGTGCTTACGAGACCGCCTTTGCGTTGAAAAAAGAGGGTAAAATTCGTCATGTGGGTCTTTCTTTTCACGATACAGCGGAGTATCTGGACATGATCTTGACTCAGCATCCAGAAATCGAAGTGGTGCAGATTCAGTTTAACTATGTGGACTATGAGGATGATTCTGTTCAGAGCCGCAAGTGCTATGAGGTCTGCGTCAAGCATAACAAGCCCGTCATTGTCATGGAACCGGTCAAGGGTGGAAGCTTGGTTCACCTTCCTGACGCAGCAGAATCTGTTTATCGCTCTCTCCATGGAGGCTCCAACGCAAGTTACGCCATTCGGTTTGCCGCTGGATTTGACCAGATGACCATGGTGCTGTCCGGCATGAGTGATATGGAGCAGATGAACGACAACCTGAGCTTTATGGAGCATTTCCAGCCGCTCGATGAGGCAGAGTGCCATGCAGTGAAGCAGGTCAGTGAAATTTTCCGTTCCAAGGGTCTGATTCCCTGCACCGCCTGTCGTTACTGCACGGATGGCTGCCCCATGCACATTGCCATTCCCGATCTCTTTACTTGCTACAACGGCAAGACCGTTTATGAGGATGAAACTCAAGTGGAGAGCTATGCAGCTCATACCGCCGCAAATGGAAAAGCCTCTGACTGCGTCCGCTGCGGAAAATGCGAAAAGATTTGCCCGCAAAAGCTCCCCATTCGTGAGCTTTTGACCAACGTAGCAAAGGCTTTTGAGACCTGATCTCTTGTGACAGGGAACCTTCCGTCAAGGCTCCCTGTCTTTTTATTTTTGAGCTGTCCCCACTCAAAGACTGAGATAACCTTGCTTTGCGTTTATTGACCGATAGGCTCTTATTTTGTTACCGTGAACTCATCCAGATAGGGCATTCCAAAAGATTTGCCGCACAGAGCCAGATGAAGATGCTCCCGTTTGGCCTGCTGCATGAGCGCATCATGGAAAATCTCCATCTCCTCAGCGTCAAACAGGAATTCCTCATCACGGATGTCTACTTTTCCTAACAGAGAAGCGGTAGAAATGTGTTTGCCAGCTGGAAGAGATTTCAGCATATCCATCATTTGGCGGACAATAGCCATTTTTTGTTTGTTCGTCATATTCGTGTTCCTTTCAGTGCTATTTTCTGAACCTCATCATACATCAAACCGTGCGGAAACGCAACGGGAAACAAAAACGCTTTTTGCGGATTTGTGATTGAATTCTACTGCCCCACTGGAGCGGTACTGAAACAACGGAAAATTTACAAAAAAGCCCCGGTGTCGGTTGACTAAGATTGTTGTCAGCTGATACCGGGGACGATCTTTTATTTATCTGATGCTATCTGTAAAATACAGAAAAAATTGGTACAGAATGAAGCACTAAAACAACTTTTTCATTCCTGAATGGTCTTGATTTCCATGTTCTGGGGCAGAACCAGACTGAGGAACACAGCAATAACAAAGACCACAGCAACCACATTGCCTGCAAAAATGTCCTGAATGATCTGGGGGAACACATGCCAGATCTCCTGCTCGGAAGCGGTAGTGAGACCCACACCGCAGGAAAGAGACAGGGAAACAATGATGATATTGCGCTGGGTGAAGCCGCACTTGGAGATCATCTCCACACCGGAGGTGAGAATGGTTCCAAACATCATAATGGTGCAGCCGCCCAGAACCGCCTGAGGCATGGAGGAAAAGAAGTTGCCGATGGGAGGAAGCAGACCGGCCAGAATCATGCAGACGGCACCGGTCATGATGGTGAAGCGATTGACTACCTTGGTCATGGCAACCAATCCCACGTTCTGAGAGAAGGAGGTGACGGGAGGACAGCCGAATAAGCCAGAGATACAGGAAGCGTAGCCGTCACAGGCAAGAGAGCCAGAAATCTCGTGTCCTTCGATCTCACGATTCAGACCACCGGAAACAAGTGCAGAGGTGTCGCCAATGGTTTCCGCTGCGGAGACCAGGAAGATGATGCACACAGAGAAAATGGCACCAGCGTGAAATTCAGGCAGATAAGGGAGAATATGCGGAAGAGAAACAAAACCGCCGGAGAAAATGATGCTCATATCCACTTTTCCCATGAAAACGGCGACAACATAACCTACGATCAGTCCTGCCAGAACAGAAAGCTGTTTCAGGTAGCCCTTGACGAAGATATTCCAGCAGAGGCAGACCAGCAGCGTAATCATGCCCAGAGCCAGATTTTGAACCGAGCCGAAGTCTTCAACATAGCCTCCGCCGAAGGAGCGGATGCCCACAGAGAAAAGGGAAAGACCAATTGCAGTGACCACAGAGGCGGCAACAATGGGGGTGATGATCCTGCGCCAGTATTTAGCCAGCAGTCCAAGCGTGCCCTCAAAGATACCGCCGATCAGGACAGCACCCATAACACTTGGATAACCGTAATTGGCAGCTACGGTGCTCAGCACGGTGACAAAGGTGAAACTGACACCCATGACCACGGGAAGACGTGAACCGACTTTCCAGACGGGGTAAAGCTGAATCAGGGTTGCGATACCTGCCACAAACATTGCATTCTGAAGCAGAATTGCCATCTCTGCCTGAGACAGACCTGGCATAGCGGAACCGGCGATAATGCTAATGGGTGTCAGATTGGAAACAAACATGGCCAGAATGTGCTGAAGTCCAAATGGAACGGCCTTCAGGAAAGGCACACGACCATCAAGCCGGTAAATATTTTGAATATTGTTTTCTTTCGTAGATAATACACTCCTGTTGCTTTTTTTACTTTATTTCGCCATCATTATAGTGAATCTGACTTGAATATGCAATGTACAAATTGACGTTTTTCAGAAATGAATTTCAGCAGTTCAGAGTGCTTTTCTTATAACCCTTGTTGATCTGCTTTGCCACATGAACTCCGCTGGCAGAGGCATGAGAAAATGTGTGATTCTGCAAATAATTATGGATGAACTTTTCCCTATGTGCGTGCGGGATGAGTCAGATATCCATCGCATAGAATCTCTTTCTTGTGGAAATGCTAATGCAGAAACTTCCACAAAGGGGATTTTTGCTTATGCGAGGAAAAGTAGAGCTGTGTGGAGTCAACACCTCAAAACTCAAGGTACTGAAAAACGAAGAAATGACAGAACTGCTTCGAAGGGTCAAGCACGGCGATGAAGCGGCTCGTCAACAAATGATAGAAGGGAATCTCCGTCTGGTGCTTTCTGTCATTCAACGCTTTTCTGGAAGAGGCGAAAGCATGGATGACCTTTTTCAGATTGGGTGTATCGGTCTTATGAAAGCCATTGACAACTTTGATTGTGAGCAATTTAATGTCCGTTTTTCCACCTATGGAGTTCCAATGATTTCCGGCGAAATTCGGCGTTTTCTTCGAGATTCCTCTACTGTTCGAGTCAGTCGCTCGATGAGAGATACAGCCTATAAGGTTTTACAGGCACGAGAAGCTTATCTTTCTGAATTTCAGCGAGAACCTTCCGTGGAGGAAATTGCCAGGCGTTTGGAAATGAAAAGAGAGGAAGTTGTTTTTGCCTTAGATGCCATTGCGGATCCGGTTTCTCTCTATGAACCAGTTTATTCTGACAGCGGTGATACCGTCTGTGTCATGGATCAGGTAAAAGATGATAAGAATACAGACGAACGCTGGTTAGAAGAGCTTGCTCTTCATGAAGCCATTGACCACTTAACAGAACGGGAACAGCGTATTTTGGATTTGCGTTTTTTTCAAGGGAAAACACAGATGGAAGTTTCAGAAGAAGTTGGAATTTCACAGGCTCAGGTTTCTCGTCTGGAAAAAGGCGCAATCAAGCAGATTAGAAAAACAATGTAACAACAGAGCATTCCTCATAGTTCCCCACACCTTAGAAGGAAGATGTGGGGAATGGCTGATTTTTTAGTCTTTTTGCTCTTTCAGTCGATCAAATGCCGGGTTGTACAGGTAGATGTTTTTGTGGTCAAGCTTCTCTTTGACATTTTCCAACGTTTCACCAAAGCGTTGGAAGTGGACAATTTCTCTTTCCCGCAGGAAACGAATGACATCCTTGACATCTGGGTCATCACAGTAGCGGAGGATGTTGTCATAGGTCAAACGTGCTTTTTGTTCGGCTGCAAGGTCTTCTGTCAAATCAGCAATGGGATCACCGGTCACTTGAATGGAACTGGCAGACCAGGGGAAGCCGCTGGCAGCGGTTGGATAAACGCCGGTGGTGTGGTCGATGAAATAGGCATCAAAGCCCGCTTTTTTGATTTGGCTCTCACTTAGATTTCTCGTCAACTGATAAACCAAGGTTCCAACCATCTCCAAGTGAGACAATTCTTCCGTGCCAATGTCGGTCAGCATCCCTTTTGCCTTGTCATAGGGCATGGAAAAGCGTTGACTCAGGTAACGGAGAGAGGCTCCCAATTCGCCATCTGGGCCACCATATTGGCTAATAATCAAACTAGCCAGTTTGGGATCAGGGTTTTTGACGTGAATAGGATACATAAGACGCTTTTCATAAACAAACATAGTTATTTCCCTCCAATCTCCCAAGGCCAAGGGCCACATACCCACTCATACTGTTTGTGTTCTGCGGCGTTGCACTGAGTGAGAGATCCGTACTTTTTCTCGTACTCTGCTTTCCCTTGCTTTTCTAATGCGGCGTACTGACGGAACAGTTCAAAGGCTTCTTGATCCTTTGGATGGCTATCCAGATAGAGCCCCAATTCGGTCAGAACAAAACCGAGAGCCTGAAGCTCGGTTAAGGGAGTAACTGGAACGGGATCTCCTTCTATGCTTTTATAGAAAGGAAGGTTAAGCCCAGGAAAAAGAGTTCCCTGTGCGAGCGCTTCCCGCTGATCGTATTTTCTAGCCTCCTCTTCTTGATAAGGAACATAGGACTGAGCGAGAGGAGCACAAGAAGGGAGCGTTCCATTTGCAGAGGGACACTGATTCCATTCTGGTGCTTCTGTCAACTGCGTTTCTTTTTCGTAAAACATCATCATGCCTCCTTATGGCAGTTTGCTTTGCAGGTATTCGGAACCATTCGACTTGTTTCGACTGCCTGCAAAGCATCCTATGACGGAAAAGAAAAAACAGTTCCTTTTCTTTTGGGGATATCTGTGCTATAATCAGTAAAGTGAGCATACGATACTTTTGGTGATGCTTTATGAAAAAGAAGATGATTTGTCTGCTCATAGCCGCAACCCTGGTAGCCGTTTGTGTTTGGTATCATATACGAGGAAGTCCTGTCTCTAGCTTTTGTCGTATGCCTTCCCGTGTCTTGGTGATTGATGCGGGACATGGAGGAGAAGATGGTGGAGCGGTTGCTATATCTGGAACACCGGAAAGTCAAGTCAATCTTTCGATTGCTTTAAAGAGCGATCAACTGTGTGGTTTATTTGGCGTTTCTACTTATCTGCTCCGTGATTCTGATGTTTCTCTTGCTGATGAAGACGCAAATTCCATTCGTCAAAAGAAACGCAGTGACCTGATGAATCGAGTTAAAGTTGTCAATGAGACAGAAAACGCAGTTCTTCTCAGTATCCATCAGAACAATTTCTCTAACAGAACTTCTCATGGTGCACAGGTGTTTTTTCATGATGATACCGTGAGCGAGCATTGGGCGGTTCAAATGCAAGAATTATTCCGTTCTGTATTGGATGAGTCCAATCAACGAAAAGCAACACAAATTCCAGAAACCGTTTATTTGATGAACCACATTTCTTGTCGAGCGGTTCTTGTGGAATGCGGGTTTCTTTCTAACCCGGAAGAAGACACATTGTTAGAAACAGAACCGTATCAGACCAAGTTAGCAGCCATTATGGTGGCATCTTATCTTACTTATAACGATAATGGCATAGCCGATCAAGGAGCAACGATACAATGAAGACAAAAACCCTATTTTACTGCACATCCTGCGGAAATGAGTTTCCAAAATGGCAAGGAAGATGCCCTGCTTGCGGAAATTGGAATACCATTGTAGAACGGCCAACAGAGAAGCCATCTCCTTCGGGTGGTCTCCGAACTGCTATTCACGCTCATGTGGGACCACAAAAGATTGCAGAAGTAGAAATCACCGAAGAACTGCGTTTTTTAACCGGTATGAGTGAGTTAGATCGTGTTCTGGGCGGTGGCGCTGTTCGTGGAAGTCTGGTCTTGGTTGGCGGCGCTCCCGGCATTGGTAAATCTACCCTAATGTTGCAGATTTGTAATGAATTGTGCAAAGAACACACTGTATTATACGCTTCTGGTGAAGAATCCGCACGACAAATTAAGTTAAGAGCCCAACGGCTCCATGTCTCAGGCGAAACATTATATGTTCTTTCTGAGACCAAGCTTGGGGATATTACGGATGCTGTGCGTGCTGTAAAACCGGATCTTCTGATTATTGACTCGATTCAAACGATTATGACCGATGGTTCTGACTCTTTGCCAGGCAGTATTACACAGGTAAAACAGTGTACCATGGCATTGATGGAGTTAGCAAAAGGGGAGGGGCTGACCATTTTTGTCATCGGACACATCAACAAAGAAGGATCCATCGCTGGCCCAAAGGTGCTAGAACATATGGTGGACTGCGTTCTGTCGTTTGAGGGAGAGCAGCACCTTTCGTATCGGATTTTGAGAGCAACCAAAAATCGTTTTGGTGCAACAAATGAGATAGGAGTCTTTGAAATGTTGGATGAAGGGCTTGCAGAAGTTCCGAATCCTTCTGAAATGCTGTTGAGTGGACGGCCAGAAAATGCGCCTGGAACCTGCGTGACCTGCGTCATGGAAGGGATTCGTCCTGTTTTAGCTGAGGTTCAAGCGCTGGTCACTAGCTCCAGTTCTGCGGTGCCCAGAAGAACCAGCAACGGCATTGATTATAACCGTTGTATGCTTTTGATGGCTGTTTTGGAAAAAAGAGGGGGTATGAACGTGGGAGGCTGTGATGCCTATCTGAACGTGATTGGCGGTCTGAACCTGGGAGAACCGGCGGCAGACCTGGCAACAATTTTGGCATTTGCGTCGAGTTTTCGGGGGATACCAGTTCCAAATGACTTGGCTGCCATCGGTGAAGTAGGATTGACCGGGGAACTGCGTACCGTAAATGGATTGAGCCAGCGCTTGAGCGAGGTGCGCCGCCTGGGATTCACCAAGTGTATGATCCCGGCTCGCAACAGCAGTAAATTACAAGAAATCGAAATTTCTGGTTTGCAGCTGATCCCTGTCAAAAATATTCGAGAGGCCTTGGCTGTTCTGATGTGACAAATCGGACAAAATAAAAATTCAGAAAAATAACAGAAGCCCCAGCGTTTTAAACCAGGCATACCTGGAGAAGGGGCTTCTGAAGCAAGACGCAAAAGTAAACAAAATAAAAATTTTGTGGAATTGAGTGTAGGCGAAAACCCACTTCTCCGCAATTTGACCCGAAAAGGCTGGTATTTGACCTATGAATGATTATCGCAGCGAATCACCTAAAATTCTGATTGATTTTCTATCTTACCATGAATCCGTGCAGGGACATTCCTCCCAGACCGTTGACGAGTACTTTCTGGACATGCGGAGTTTCCTCCGGTATATGAAGCAGCGGCGTGGGCTGGCCTCTATGGATGATAAGCCCGATTCTATTTCCATCCAGGATATCACACTGGATTTTGTCAGCTCTATTTCTCTCAGTGAGATTTATGACTATCTCGCCTATCTCGCCCGCAACAAACAGCTTTCCAGCTCCTCCCGTGCTCGTAAGGTTTCCAGTATCCGTTCCTTTTACAAGTACCTGACCAACAAGACACATCAGATGGAAAATAACCCGGTTCAAGATTTGGATTTCCCCCGCTTGAAAAAGTCTCTTCCCAGATATTTGAGTTTGGACGAAAGCATCCAGCTTCTGGAGTCAGTAGATGGTGAAAACAAAGAACGGGATTATTGTATTTTGATGCTGTTTTTGAACTGCGGCCTTCGTATTTCTGAGTTAATCGGCATTAATGTAATGGATATTCGTGAAAATACGGTTAGAATCCTAGGAAAAGGAAACAAAGAACGCATTTTGTTCTTAAACGACGGCTGCAAGCAAGCAATTGCGGATTATGTTGTGATCCGCAACGCCATGACACTGATTGATAAAGACGCTTTTTTTGTCACTTCCAGAAAAACCAGAATTACCCGTGCAGCTGTCCATAAAATGGTAAAAAAACGTTTGTTGGAAGCTGGTTTAGACTCTTCCATCTATTCCTCTCACAAACTTCGACATACTGCGGCTACTTTGATGCTGCAAAATGGCGTGGATGTCAGAACGTTACAAGAGGTTCTTGGGCACGAGAACTTAAATACCACACAGATTTATACCCATGTTGATAGTGAAAACCTCCGTATTGCAGCAAGGGCAAATCCGCTTGCCTCTATGAGAGCAAAAAAATTGCCAGAAAACAAAGGATAAACAGAAGCACCTCTCCCCTTTTGAGCTTAATTTGAGCTTAATCTTTGAATTTACATTCTTTTAACCACTTTTACTCATTGTATATTATTCTGTATCTAACAATCGAACAAGAGGTGAAAAAAACATGAACGAGAACCAACAAAGAATAGAGTATCTTCAAGAGCAAATTCTAAAAAAAGCTTCTGTTGAAATCAAACTCGATGACCGAATGCGCGAAAGAAAGTCACGCTATGCTTCGGTGCAAGAAGCGCAGGCTACTCTTCGAAAAGTTCGTTTCGACTTGGAAAAGTTGGATCAAATTTCTCTTCTGAACCTTTTGAGAACAATAACTGGTAAAAAAGGAGAGCTTCAAACGCAAAACCGCAACATCATTCAGCGTGCCGAAGAGCGATATGAAGCGGCCAATCAAGCCTATCAAGCCAACGAAAAAGAATTGGCCGCTCTGCAAAATCAGTATGCTCAGATTCAGCAAAGCCAACTGGAATTAAACCACCTTATCAGTTATTGGGCAAATGAGTTAAAGAATTGCTCCTCTCCGACCTCGGAACATCTTCTTGCGCTTGAAGATACGCTTTTGTTCTACCAAGCGCAGAAAAAAGATCTTGATGAAGCTATTTCCGCAGGAAATCGAGCTTTATCGACCTGTGACAGCATTTTCACAGAACTGAACAAAGCCGAAGGCTGGGGAAAATATGACATTCTGGTCGGCGGAACATTTTCCAGCCTGGCAAAGCATGACCATCTGGATACAGCTCAAACTTATATCACTCTCTTGCAGAAACAGCTCAAGGATTTTCGGACAGAACTGCTGGATATCTCAATTGATGCAAATATTCAGGTTAGTTTTGACACCTTTACCAAAACAATGGATTGGTTTTTTGACAATATCTTCACCGACCTCTCTGTCCAAAAACAAATCCAAGCTTCTCAAAACGAAATTTATCAGATCCAGAACAGTATCAACAGTACCATGAACCGACTCTCTATCCTGAGTACAGAAACAGAGAGTCAGATTACATCTCTGGAAGCTCGTCGCCGTGAATTGGTTCTTGCGTGGGCCTGTGAAGAGCCTTGTAAAGAACAGATGGTATAACATCAAAAACCGGAGCTGCCATTTTTTAAAGAGGAAGCTCCGGTTTTCTCATTTATTTAATTGTATTTTACAGGAAGAACCCGCAGAGCAAATAAGCCACAGCAGACAGAACTGCGCCAAGCACAGCATAAGGAAGCTGTGTCATAGCGTGGTCAATGTTATCAATCTTACAAGTAACCGAAGAAAGAACAGTTGCGTCAGAATAGAAACAAGCGTGACTGCCAAAAACACCGCCAGAAACGACGGATGCCAGAACCAAAAGCAGATTTCCTCCCAAGGCCATGCACAGAGGAACTACGATTGGAATCGAAATGGCTTCAATTCCCCAGAAAGAGCTGGTCACAAAGGTTAAGCCAGCAATCAAAAGGAAGATGATACACGGAAGAATTTGAGCGTTTAGAATTGGTTTGACGCAGGAAATCACATATTCAGAAAGATTCATGCGGCCACACGCATTTCGAACCATGAAAGAGGAAAGCAAAATTGCCAAAACAGGAATCATATCCGCAAATCCAGCCATAAAAAGCTCAAAGAAACGGTCGAAATTCATCTTTTTTCGAACCAAATAAAAAATCAAGCACACAAACAGCGTAGCGATGATAGCAATCAGCATATCGCCGGTTATGATGGTTCCGCCAATCAGAACACCAATGGGAACGAGGAAATCAATGATATCCCCTTCTTCCATGTGTTTATTGGAAGCTCCAACTGGCGTACAATCTCCAAGTTGAACCCGTTCATAGGCTTTTTTCATGGGGCCAAGCTTAGGCAAAATTCCAGCGGCAAATAGAAAGGTTAAAACCAGAGCCATGATGGGATAAAACATCAGCGGAATGGCGTGAATGTAAGTGCTAAGACCAGAACCATACCCCAGGTCAATGACGCTTTGTTCTGTATAGAAGATTCCGGCATAGAACACGGCCCAAGTAGAAAAAGGAACCAAAGCGCACATAGGAGCGCTGGTAGAATCTACGATGTAGGCCAAAGATTCTCTTGGAATCCGATGCTCATCACAAACATCATTCATGCAGGTTCCGACAGTCATAATGTTTAGATAATCATCCACAAAAATGATAATTCCCATTACCACGGAAGTAAGGAGGATCATGGGTTCTGTTTTACAGACTTTGGACATGAACTGAGAAAAGCCCATGGTTCCTTTTGCATCCTTTAATAAGAAAATCAGACTGCCGAACAATCCGCAAAGTAACAAAATATACTGGTTATCTGCGTTGCTGCATTCTTCTAGCAGCATATCACACCACGGGGCAAGAAAACAAATTCCATCTGTGATAATAAATGCTACCAATGAACCAAATACCAGGGTTTCAAAGGATTTTTTCGTTTTAATAGCGAAAACCAGCATTGCAAACGGCGGAAGCAGTGTGAGAATTCCGTAGTCCATTTGGCATCAAACCTTTCTTTATTTAATTTCTCTCTCAAATTGAATCAAATGCTCAATCTTCCATTACATGGTCGAAAGCGAGGGCAAACAGATTTTTAATATGATCGTCATCAAGGGAATAATAAACGGCCTTCCCTACTCTACGATTTTTGACAATCCTTCCCTGTTTTAAGATTCGGAGTTGATGTGACACGGCAGATTGAGACATATTCAAAATGCTGCTTAAATCGCAGACACAGAGTTCAGAAATGGAAAGAGCGCAGATAATACGAGCACGGGTGGAGTCTCCAAAGACCTTAAACAGCTCTGCCACCATATAAACCGGGTCTTCATCCGGCATGTTGGCTTTCACATATGCCACTGCATCTTCATGAATGCAGGTGTTCTCACACATTTCTGAAAGATCAATCTTTTTCATGTCATTCCTCCGTATATCAATGTGTTGGAAAAAGCCCCGGCAAGGCGAAAACCTCACCGGGGCGAACTTGTTTAACTAGCAGCTAAATCAGGATATAACTGATTAAGCCTTGCCGTCGGAACCCAGAACGTTGACGATCTTATGAGCGACCATGTCCTTAACAGCCTGACGAGCGGGCTTCAGGTACTGGCGAGGATCGAAGTGATCGGGATGCTCGGCGAAGTACTTACGGATGTTGCCGGTCATTGCCAGACGGATATCGGAGTCGATATTGATCTTGCAGACAGCCAGCTTTGCAGCTTCACGCAGCTGATCCTCGGGGATGCCGATTGCGTCGGGCATGTTGCCGCCGTACTGATTGACCATCTTGACGAACTCCTGGGGAACGGAAGAAGAACCGTGCAGAACGATGGGGAAACCGGGCAGACGCTCGATGCAACCCTTCAGAACGTCGAAACGCAGGGGAGGGGGAACCAGGATGCCCTCAGCATTGCGGGTGCACTGAGCAGCGGTGAACTTGTAAGCGCCGTGAGAGGTGCCGATAGCGATAGCCAGAGAGTCGCAGCCAGTACGGGAAACGAACTCTTCGACTTCCTCGGGACGAGTGTAGGACTCGTGGCCGGCCTCGACAACGACTTCGTCCTCAACGCCAGCCAGGGTGCCCAGCTCGGCCTCGACAACGACACCGTGATCGTGTGCGTACTCGACGACCTTCTTGGTCAGAGCAATGTTGTCCTCGAAGGACTTGGAGGAAGCATCGATCATGACGGAGGTAAAGCCACCGTCGATGCAGGACTTGCACAGCTCAAAGGTATCGCCGTGATCCAGGTGCAGAGCGATAGGAATCTCGGGATTCTCCTCGACAGCAGCCTTAACCATAGCAACCAGATACTTATGGTTGGCGTAAGCACGAGCGCCCTTAGAAACCTGGAGGATGACGGGGCTCTTCAGCTCACCGGCAGCCTCGGTGATACCCTGAACGATTTCCATGTTGTTGACGTTGAAAGCGCCGACGGCGTAACCACCGTTATAGGCCTTTGCAAACATCTCTTTGGTATTAACGAGAGGCATGAGATCAACTCCTTCTAAAATTTACTTTTATATTTTAACAGAAGTCATTGAAAATTGCAAGAGGTTTATAATTTATTTGCACGGTAATTGAATGAGTGGAAGCGCAAGAAGATTTTCAAGAGATAAACTTGCGTTTTTTAACGATATATATCGTAATTTATCTTTCATACACAAAAATATTGCACATATTCAATCTGTTTGTTACTTATCTAACTGCCGAAAGTCCCAGTGAACAGAGCTTGACTTTTTGTGGAATATGGTGTACGATAAAAGTGCTAAATAGCAAAATTATGGCAAGGAGTTTTTGAAAATGATTATTTCTCCTCTTCAGTCCGCCAGATATCAGTATTCCCCCAAACTGCCCGGAATGCTGAGAAATGGTATTTCTGAGATTTGTGTCAAGAATGGCGCACCTACCCAGAGCGTTGCCGATCAGGAAAAGATTGCTGCTCTGTTCCCCAACACCTATGGCAAGAACGAGATCACCTTCCAGAAGGGTGAGAACACCGCCCCTGCTAAGAAGCAGGTTGTTGGCATGATTCTGTCTGGCGGCCAGGCTCCTGGCGGTCACAACGTGGTCTGCGGTCTTTACGATGCTCTGAAGGCAACCAACCCCGAAAACGAGCTGCTCGGCTTCCTGGGCGGTCCCAGCGGCCTGCTGGAGGACAGCTATCGGGTGATGGACGACGAGTACATTGATAAGTTCCGCAACACCGGTGGTTTTGATATCATTGGTTCTGGCCGTACCAAGCTGGAGACCGAGGAGCAGTTTGCTATTGCCGCTGAGGTCTGCAAGAAGCACGGTGTCACCGCTATCGTCATCATCGGCGGCGACGACTCCAACACCAACGCTGCTGTTCTCGCTGAGTACATGGCTGCTCATAACACTGGCGTTCAGGTCATTGGCTGCCCCAAGACCATTGACGGCGACCTGAAGAACGAGGATATCGAGTGCTCCTTCGGTTTCGATACCGCTACCAAGACCTACAGCGAGCTGATCGGCAACATTCAGCGTGATGCCAACTCGGCTAAGAAGTACTGGCACTTCATCAAGGTGATGGGTCGTTCTGCTTCTCATGTGGCTTTGGAGTGCGCTCTGGAAACTCAGCCCAACATCTGCCTGATTGGTGAGGAAGTCGCTGCTAAGAAGATGTCCCTGTCCGCTGTGGCAGACGTGATTGCTGATTCCGTTGCTGCCCGTGCCGCTAAGGGCATGAATTTTGGCGTGGCTATCATTCCCGAGGGCATCGTGGAATTTGTCCCCGAGTTCTCCATGCTGATTGCAGAAATTAACGAGCTGCTGGCTGGTGAGAAGACCGCTCAGTTCAACGCCCTGCCCACTTGGGAAGAGAAGTACGCTTTCATCCAGAACGGCCTGACCGCTGAGGCTATGGCTGTCTTTGCAATTCTGCCCCAGGGCATTCAGCAGCAGTTGTTCCTGGAGCGTGACCCCCATGGTAACGTTCAGGTTTCTCTGATTGAGTCTGAGAAACTGTTCTCCGCTATGGTCTCTGACAAGCTGGCTGCTCGCAAGGCCGCTGGTACCTACAACGGCAAGTTCAGCGCCCAGCACCACTTCTTCGGCTACGAAGGCAGATGCGCTTTCCCCTCCAACTTTGATGCTGATTACTGCTACTCCCTGGGCTATAACGCTTTCATGCTGATTCAGTATGGCTTCACCGGCTATCTGTCCAAGGTCTCCAACCTGTCCAAGCCCGCTGAGGAGTGGGTTGCTGGCGGTATGCCCATCACCAAGATGATGAACATGGAGCGCAGAAACGGCAAGGACAAGCCCGTCATCCGTAAGGCTCTTGTAGAGCTGGACGGCAAGCCCTTCACTTACTTTGCAGAGCATCGTCAGGAGTGGGCAGAAAACACCTGCTTCACCTTCCCCGGTGCAATCCAGTATTACGGCCCCGCTGAGGTTTGCGACCTGACCACCCGTACTCTGGCTCTGGAAAAGGCCTAATTTCACGCTCTGTAATCCATCGCTGGATTGAGACAATTCAAAATGACAGCCCTCCCCTTTCGCTTGATGTGTTTGGGGAGGGTTTTCTGCTGATGATTGAAATTTTTACATACTCATGGTATGATGGTGGCATATTAGAGAAAGACAGGAGTTTTACCATGGCAAATACCTATAAAACCATTACCCCTCAACAGGCAAAACGCATCATGGAAACAGAAGAATGTCTGATTCTTGATGTCCGTGAGGAAGACGAATATATCATTGAGCACATCGAGAACGCAGAACTTCTAACGCTTGCTACCATCAACGAAAAAAACGCAGCAGAAGTGATTCCATCGAAGGATACCTTGCTCCTGGTCTACTGCCGCTCTGGAAAACGCAGCCATACCGCCTCTCATATGCTGGCACAGCTTGGTTATACTCGTGTCCATGACTTTGGCGGGATTATTGACTGGCCCTATGAGCTAACCTGGGAATAAAAACGAACAAAGAACGGCGTTGACCATGTTTCAGAACCAAGCTGAGACAAGAACAACGCCGCTTTTTGTTTAGTCAGGAACCACAGGAACCGCATCAGGCGGTATTGGGCAAACATACCCTTCCGTTGTACGAAACGCAAACTCTTCCTTAGCCTCTTGTAAGAGATTGGGCTGAGTCAACAAATCAATCGCAGAAGCTGCCAATACCTTACCAGCATAACTGACTGCTTTATGACCAATCTCTGTTTTGCCACAAGAAACATTCTGCCAGCTATGACCAGGAGAACCATTCGGCCAAGCAGCAACATGAATTTGTGCCGTAGGACACTGCCAACTCACATCTCCAACATCCGTAGAGCCAGGCCGGAAAACATCTCCTTGATACAAAGGAAGCAGAAAAGCATTCATTGCGTGCCCCTGTTGCGCTTGCATCGCCTTAACACGTTTCGCAATCAAAAGATCACTAAAGGCTCCCAATCCCGGAACGTTATCATTACCAGAATAAGTCTGAGAAAGCGCATCTGCAAAGGAAAGCTCTTCCTCTGTATAAGTAGGAACGCCAACTTCTTCGAAATTGGAATAGAGAACCTTTTCTAACGCATGGTTTGTGACGGTATCTGCCAAGCCGTCAATAAACTGCCGCTCGAACGTGGTTTCTGTCATGAGAGCGGCACCCTCTGCAATTTTATCTACACGAGCTTGTAACTCAACCGCTTCAAAAACATGGTTAGAACGAACCATATACAATACACCCGCATTGGCCTGTACCACGTTGGGAGAACGTCCCCCAGTATCGGTAATGGCATAGTGAATGCGTGCCTTATCGCTCATATGCTCCCGTAGGAATTGAACACCAATGTTCATCAGCTCCACCGCATCCAAGGCGCTGCGGCCACGGTCAGGATCACCAGCGGCATGAGCGGCAACACCGTGGAATTTATACTGTACCTGTATACAGGAGTTAGAAGAACCCGTCACGACCTCATTACAATCTTCTGGATGCCAGGTCAAAGCAGCATCCAAGCGATACCATAGGCCATCACGAGCCATAAACGCCTTAGCTGCTCCGCCTTCTTCGCCCGGACATCCATACAGAATCACCGTGCCAGACTGAGGATTTTGCTCTAAAAAAGCTTTCACACCCAGAGCAGCAGCAAGGGCTCCTGCACCAAGTAGGTTATGACCGCATCCGTGTCCTGTACCACCAGGAATGCGCTCCTGATGCGTCAGCTCGCCACCTACCTGAGAAAGACCAGAAAGAGCGTCATACTCTGCTAAAATGCCGATATATGGTCTACCCTCTCCGTAGCTTGCAGCAAATGCAGTAGAAATTCCATGAATTCCCCTTTCTACCTGGAAGCCCTCCTTCTCACAGACTTCGCAGAACAACTCAGCGGAACGTTCTTCCTGCAAGGACAACTCAGCATAGTCCCAAATCTGATCAGATACATAGTCAATAATATTTTTTTTTGATTCGACAGCCTTGAGCGCTGCCTGCTTCTGTGGAGTCATGTTGGTGTTTTCCTTTCAGGATATCAATCATCTATTTCTTTGTACATTACTGCGACCAAAGTACCCATCGCATTACTGGGAGGCGTAATCTGCTGAAGAATCCAGCCTTCTTTTGCATACTTATTCAGCGTATCTTCGGCCTCACTCAAATCTGCTTTTTGAGAAAGGTGCAATTTAGGGTTAAGATAGACCAGTTTATATTCTTTCATAGCCATTCCCTCCTAAAAAATGAGCGCATACTTTTTATGGTATGCGCTCATTATAACGTATTTATGCGATTGTGACAAGTACCAGAATCTTATTTCAGAACCTGTGCAAAGAACTCTTTCAGACGGGGGCTCTTGGGGTTGTTGAAAATCTCATCGGGAGTACCCTGCTCAACCAGCTTGCCGTCTGCCATAAACAGCACACGGTTGCCGACCTCACGGGCAAAGCCCATCTCATGGGTAACACAGACCATGGTCATGCCTTCGCTTGCCAGCTCCTTCATAACCTCCAGAACCTCACCAACCATCTCGGGATCCAGTGCGGAGGTGGGCTCGTCAAAGAGCATAACTTCAGGCTCCATCATCAGAGCACGAACAATGGCAACACGCTGCTTCTGACCACCAGAAAGCTGGATGGGGTAAGCGTTGGCACGGTCTTTCAGGCCAACACGCTCCAGCAGCTTTAAGGCACGCTTTTCACATTCTGCCTTGTTTTTTCCCTTCACCTGAACGGGAGCCAGGGTCATATTGTCGATGATGGTCATATGGGGAAAGAGGTTAAAGTGCTGGAACACCATACCCATTCTCTGACGATGCTCATCCAAATTCAGTTTAATGCTCTTTCCATTCTCATCGGTATACTTTTTCTTGGTGATATCGACACCGCCAAAAATAATCTGACCACCGGTGGGCTGCTCCAGCAGATTCAGACTGCGCAGGAAGGTGGACTTACCAGAACCGGAAGGGCCAATGACAACCATAACATCGCCTTTGTTGATGTCAACAGAAACATCGTCCAGTGCCTTAATAGCACCACGGTTATAATACTTTTTCAGGTTCTTCACCTGAATCAGAGCGTTATCTCTTATCGCCACGGCTCATTCTCCTTTCGAAATATGCAATGACCTTGGAAGTCGGGAAGCAGAGGCAGAAGTAAATGGCAGTTGCTACCAGCAGAGGCTCAGTGATGACGAACGCCGCACCCTTCACCGCATTGACAGCGGACATAATATCCTGAACGCCGATGGTATAAGTAATCGAGGATTCCTTGATGATAACAACAAACTCGTTCGCAATAGCGGGGAGAATGTTTTTCAGAGCCTGGGGCAGGATGATGAAACGCAGGTTCTGAATCTGGCTCATGCCCAAAGAGCGAGCGGCCTCGGTCTGACCACCATCCACGGACTGGATGCCAGAACGAATGATCTCGCAGAGGTATGCGCCGGAGTTAATACCCAGAGCGACGATACCGGGGAAGAAACGCTCGAATTTCAGGAAGCCGAACAGCGTAAAGGAGGGCAGGGAAATCATGCTGAATACGCCGTAGTAGATGATAAAAATCTGAACCAGAACGGGGGTAGAACGGATAATTTCAACGTAAGCAGTGGCCAGGAAAGACAGAGGATTGAACTTACCAATCTTAGAAAGAATACCAGTATCTTCCTCAAAGCCTTCCTTATTCATAGAAAGGAAGCGCAGAGGACGGAAGTCGGACATTCTCATCAGTGCCAGCATCAGAGCCAGGACAAAACCAATCAGCACAGTGAAAACAGACAGCAGAATGGTAACAATCACGCCCTGAACGAACAGATCCTTATATTTTGCAACAGTGGCAAAGTTCTTAGCCTTGACAAAAGCATTGCCAGACTCCTCTTCTGCTTCGTCAGGAGCCTCTTCGCCCTCCTGACCAGGGACAGCGCCGTCTTCCAACAAGCCCTCGTACTTATCGCCAGCAGCCAAATCAACAGCCTCAGCGACAAACTGCTCCATGGAGCCGTCTTCCTGAGAAGCGGTAATGGCATCGTTGACAGCGGCCAGCAGCGGGGCATTGCCCTTGCAAACGCCAATTGCGGAACCCTTGGTATCATAGGGAACTTCGCAGACAACAACCAAATCAGGGTAGTTTTTCTGATAGCACAGAGCCACATCCATCTCAACAAAAGCGGCCTGCTCCTTACCGGAGAGCAGCTCAGAGATGATATCAGTCACTTTGGGCATGGAAACAATGGCTGCGTCGGGAGTGTTGGTGTTTGCCAGCTCCAGCTGGATGGAGCCAGTCTGAGCGCCGATGGTATAATCGGCCTTGTTTGCATCCTCCATGGACTTGATTTCATCGGCGTATGCCTTAGAAGTGACCATTGCCTGACCGCCCTGATAGTAGATCTCAGAGAAGTCCATAATGGCCTCACGTTCAGCGGAAGGAGACAGGCCAGCCATACCCAGGTCAACTGACTTGGTTTGAAGCTCGGAGAGAACACCGTCAAAGTCAACGGTGACAATCTCCAACTCCAGTCCCATGTAATCAGCCATATACTTGGCCAAGTCCATATCGAAGCCGGACAGAGTGGGAGTACCATTTTCATCAATGGCGTAGAATTCGTAAGGAGCGAAGTCGGGGCTGGTAGCGACAGTGAGCTTACCTTCTGTGACAGTGGTTAGCTCGTCACGCCAGCTGTCCGTGGTCGCAGTAGCGGCGGCAGGAACCGCAAACACCAAGAGACACATGGACAGCGCCAGCAGTAGAGCGAACATTTTTTTCATCTTTCTTTTCACCTCGTATTGATTTGAGTGTGTTTCGGACTTTAGAGCCTATTCTCAAACAAACAGCACACCACTTGCTTCGTTATTTTCCGCCCAAAAATCTCCGGCGCAATCGACGTGCCTTTATTTACAGATGGGCTCTTATTCTCAGGATTGAACTCAAAGCTTGTTACTATGGAACAACCCATTGACCGACAGAAAAATTATACATCGCATTCGATAGAATTGCAAGAAATATACAACAAAATTGCATAAATTTTCGCAGAAATTTACGCATATTTCCTGCGAAATGCCACAAAGTGTCTTCCTTAAACACAAGAAAAAGACGGATGCGTCCGGTGTGGAACGCAATCCGCCTTGATTGAATTTGTGTATATTCAGATGTATAAAGAGAATATTACACCAGAGAGACATCCAGGATGTGCTCCAGGCGGTTCAGGCCCTCTTTGATATTCTCCATAGAGGTTGCGTAAGACCAACGCAGGAACTTGTCATCGCCGAAACCGGTGCAGGGAACCAAGCAGACCATACCTTCTCTCAGGAACAGATCAGCGAAATCGTCGGCATTGTTAATCATAGTACCACGAACCTCAGTACCAATCAGCTCGGTAATGTTCATCATGACGTAGAAAGCGCCCTCGGGCTTCAGACAGCTGACACCAGAGATCTTATTCATGCGCTCCACCATGTAATTGCGTCGCTCCTCAAAGGCCTTGCGCATTTCCTCAACGGTTTCCTGCGGACCATTCAGAGCAGCAACAGAAGCAGCCTGTGCAGGTGCGGAAGGATTGCCGGTAGAATGGCTCAGGTAACGAGCCATAACAGAAGCAATGCGCTTATCGGCAGCAATATAGCCCAGACGCCAGCCAGTCATAGCGTAGCTCTTAGAAACACCGTTGATGATAATGGTCAGCTCTTTGACCTTTTCGCCCAGAGAAGCGAAGGAAACAAACTCACGTCCATCATACAGCAGTTTATAATAAATTTCGTCCGCAATGACAAAGATATCATGCTTGACGCAGACATCAGCAATGGCCTGGAGCTCATCACGGGTATAGAGCATACCAGTGGGATTGGAGGGGTTGTTCAGCATCAGGCACTTGGTCTGATCGGTGATAGCGGCTTCCAGCTTTTCGGGAGTGAGCTTGAAACGCTCGGCCTCAGTGGTCGTGATGGTGACAGGGACAGCGCCCACCATAGCAACCATCTCATTATAAGTAACCCAAGCAGGAGTGGGGATGATAACCTCATCACCAGGATTGATAATCGCACGAAGGGCAATGTAAAGGCAATGCTTTGCGCCACTGGAACAAATAATATTCTCGGGCTGATAATCCAAGTCAAGGTCTTCTTTCAGGCGATAGCAAACAGCTTTTTTCAGCTCAACGGTACCGGTTGCGGGGGTATATTTGGTGGCGTTATTAACGATAGCGTCAATACCGGCATATTTAATATAATCAGGGGTGGGGAAATCCGGCTCACCGGCGGCGAAACCGATCACATCGTATCCGTCAGCCTTCATCTGCTTTGCGAGTGCATCCATAGCCAATGTGGTGGACGCATGAACCTTTTCAGCAACGGTGGATAATGCTTTCATAATGCTACATTCCTTTCGTGGGAACACTGTTCTTTCGGCTCGAGTGGCCGTTCTGCGTGATCTCTCTCAATCAGCATGACATATTATATTCGCAAACTTGCAAAATTGCAAGAGTTTTTTTGAAAAAATCAAAAAAAATGAATGATACAAATTACTTGGATTCATTTTTGGAATTTGCGTCAGTTTCCGACATCCAGTTTTTTCTATTTTTGTAAATAGTGGACAAGGATTGACTTCTGAACTTTCTGAAAAAAGAGCAAGAAAGCATGGATTGGCGGGTCTAAGCACGTTCCGTTTTGTTTTGCAGGATGAAATCAAAACTCCTGCAAAAAACGGGCCGCAGCACGATGCCACGGCCCGTTTCGTATTATTTTATGTTTCAGCTGGATCAGATGTGAGCACGAATCAGCTCGCCCATTTTCTTGCAGCCAACCAGTTTCTCAGGATCGCCCATAATATCAGCAGTGTGCCAGCCCTCACCCAGAACAGCATCCACAGCGTTTTCCACAGCGTCAGCTTCCTCAGCCAGCTTGAAGGAATAACGGAACATCATACCGACAGACAAAATGGTTGCCATGGGGTTTGCTTTGTCCTGACCAGCGATGTCAGGAGCGGAGCCATGAATCGGCTCGTACAGACCGGGAGCCTGCGCACCCAGAGAGGCGGAAGGCAGCAGACCGATGGAGCCTGTGACCTGAGATGCCTCATCGGAGAGGATATCACCAAACATATTTTCCGTGACCACCACGTCAAACTGTCCAGGATTGCGGACAATCTGCATAGCGCAGTTATCCACCAACATGTCCTCAAACTGAACGTCGGAATACTCAGCAGCCAAACGGTGCATCACTTCACGCCACAGACGAGAAGTGGCCAAAACGTTGGCTTTATCGACGCTGGTCACTTTCTTGTTGCGCAGACGAGCCAGCTCAAATGCCTGACGACCAATGCGCTCAATTTCCATCTCGGAATAAGCCATCAGGTCAGTACATTCAATACCACGGTCTTCGGTCTGGTAACGGTCACGCTTGCCGAAGTAGATGCCACCAGTGAGCTCACGAACCATCATGATGTCAAAGCCCTTTTCGGCGGTCTCCTTTTTGAGGGGGGAAGCATCTTCCATGCCCTTTCGCATGGTTGCAGGGCGCAGATTGGTAAACAGGCCCAAATCCTTGCGGATGGCCAGCAGAGCGGTCTCAGGGCGCTGTTCAGCAGGCTTATCACTGCCCCACTTAGGGCCGCCCACAGCACCCAGAAGCACTGCGTCACAAGCCTTACAGGTTTCAGCAGTACCGTCAGGATAGCTCGTGCCGCAGGCATCGGTAGCGCAGCCGCCCATCAGAACGTCCACAAACTCAAAGCTATGGCCGAATTTTTCGCCGACAGTCTTCATGACCTCAACAGCTTCATTGACAATCTCAGGGCCGATACCGTCGCCCCGGATGACAGCAATTTTATAATTCATGGTGTGTTTTCTCCTCAATTCATTTCGTAAAGAGGCATGGTCTCCGCATTGCGGAACTCATGCTTCTCATAGTAACCAATCAGCTCACCGGATTCATCCCGAAGGGCAACCATATAAACATCCTTGTTTTGCTTTGGATTGTGATGGGTAAACACAAGGTTGTGACTTTTGTCTGAAGCAAACCACTTCACGACCTTCTCGATGGCTTCTCGGGAGTGGGGATTGTGGCAGTTCATCAGACACTTTCCCATGAGAGCCGCTCCACCGTAATTCTGATAGTTTTTCACCCCGGCTGGATTCATATAAACAATGGTATGGTTTAAGTCACAGAGTACAACAGCAGCTCTGTCCTGTTCCAAAACGCTTTTGAATAGAGAGTTCAGGAAGTGATTCATTACTTTGCCAAGCCTCTTGCTTTGAGAGAGTGAATCAGGCCGCCTGCCTCAATGATGTTGTCAATGAACGCAGGGAAGGGAGCAGCCTGGAAAACCTGACCGGTGGTGACATCGGTGATTTTGCCGGTGGAAAAGTCCACGGTAACTTCATCGCCAGCCTTGATAGCAGCGGAGGCCTCGGGGCACTCCATGATGGGCAGACCGATGTTGATGGAATTGCGGTAGAAAATACGGGCAAAGGAAGCAGCAATGACACACTTTGCGCCGCTCACTTTAATGGCCAGAGGTGCGTGCTCACGGGAAGAGCCACAGCCAAAGTTAGCGCCGCCAACAATGATATCACCGGCACGGACGGTGGAAGCATAATTGGGGTCGATATCCTCCATGCAATGTGCGGCCAGGGTAGCATTGTCATATGCGTTCAGATAACGAGCGGGGATGATAACATCGGTATCAACGTTATCTCCATAAACATAAATTTTAGACATAAGTATGGTTCCTCCTATGATTACAGATCAGCGGGGTCAGCCAGCTCACCCTTGATAGCGGAAGCGGCGGCGACAGCAGGAGAAGCAAGGATAATCTTGGAATCCACATGACCCATACGGCCAACAAAGTTACGGTTGGTGGTGGAGACGCAAACCTCACCCTCGCACATACAGCCCATATGACCACCCAGGCAGGGACCGCAGGTGGGGGTAGAAATGGCGCAGCCAGCGTTCAGCAGATCCATATAGGAGCCATCTTCAATCATCTGACGGATGATATCCTGAGTTGCGGGCAGAACGATGCAGCGAATGCCGTTTGCGACCTTCTTACCCTTGAGGATTTGGGCAGCAGCGTGCATATCAGAGATGCGGCCATTTGTGCAGGAACCAATGACAACCTGGTCAATCTTGATGCCCTTGACATCCTTCACCAAAGCGGCATTCCCGGGCAGGTAAGGCATAGCAACGGTGGAATCCAGTTCACTCAGGTCAATCACAACCTCAGATTCATAAACAGCATCGGGGTCGGCTTCATAGATAACAGGAGTACGGTCGGTACGATCCTTGAGGTAATCCAGAGTCAGCTCATCCACGGGGAAAATACCGTTCTTTGCGCCAGCTTCAATGGCCATGTTTGCGATGGTGAAGCGGTCATCCATAGTCAGCTCCTTGATGGAGGGGCCGGTGAACTCCAGAGACTTATACAGAGCGCCGTCCACGCCGATTTTACCAATCAGGTGCAGCATCACGTCCTTGCCGGAGACAAAGGGCTTAAACTGACCGGTAATGATAACCTTGATGGCAGGGGGAACCTTGAACCAGTTCAAACCGGTAGCCATACCGGCGGCCATGTCGGTGGAGCCAACACCGGTGGAAAATGCACCCAGAGCGCCATAGGTGCAAGTGTGAGAATCAGCACCAATGGTCAAATCACCAGGAATGACCAGACCCTTTTCGGGAATGAAAGCGTGCTCCACGCCGACTTCGCCCACATCGTAGAAGTGCGTAATGTTGTGAGCACGGGCAAAATCACGAGCGGTCTTGCACAACTGTGCAGCCTTGATGTCCTTGCAAGGGGTGTAGTGATCCAAAATAATGGCAATCTTATCCTTATCAAAGACCTCATGAATGTCATTGGCCTCCAAAACGCCGATGGCAACGGGAGTGGTAACATCGTTGCCGTGAACCAGATCCAGCTTTGCCTCAACCAGCTGACCAGCTTCAACAGAATCCAGACCGGCATGGGCGGCAAAAATCTTCTGGGTCATTGTCATACCCATAATCGTTTCCTCCTTTATTATCAGGGAGCAAAACAGAAGAAAAAACCTCTTCCCGATTCCAAAACGCAGATGGAACGCTGCTCCCATTTCAGTCAACGCTATTATGCCATTTCCTGTTGCAAAAGAATGTAAACCATGTTACAATTAAACAAAGAAAGGAAGACAGAATCTTTCGCCTTTTTATTCTTTCTCACCAATCAGACATAAAAAAGACGTTCTTTCACGGTTAGGAGGTGTTCGGATGGAATATTTCAGCATTCAAGAGCTGGGGCTTCCCGGTGACATCTGGCGTCCCTTGCAAGAAAATCGTCCTGTTGTTCGATATCAGGCAGGTCAATTGATTTACTTGCAAGATACCAACGCAAACGCTTTTTATTATCTGAAATCCGGTCGAGTAAAAACCTTTATCAGCTCCGAGGACGGAAGTGAAAAAGCACTGACCGTTTATCAAGCGGGAAATTTGTTTGGCGAAGCATCTTTTTTTGATGAATTACCCCGTGTTTCCTCTGCTGTCGCCATTACAGATTGTCAGGTAGTGTGCATTTCCGAATCGGACGCTCAAAGGCAGCTGGCTGAAAATCCAGAACTGGCTCGGGCGCTGCTCAAATACCTTGCCAGAACCGTGAGAATGCTGTCCACCCATGTGGACGGAATGGCGTTTCGTCCAGCAGATGAACGAGTCAGCCGCTATCTCCTTTCCCTACCCAGAAGCAAAGACGGAACCATTGTCTGCACACAAGATGAAGTAGCTTCTGCCGTCAGCGTTAGCCGAGTCACGGTCAGTCGTATCATCAACCGTTTTTCCAAAGAAGGACTCTTGAGGACAGGATATGGTTCCATCCAGATTTTGAATCCCATTGGACTGGAAGAACACAACGAGCGGTAAATGTTTTTGTTCATGGTTCCTGGTAATGTTTTCAAAGTATTCATTGCTTTTTCCAGGAAAGATGGTATAATGCTTATCGTCTATAGAATTGGGGATTCAAAACACTTCTTCCCAACCAAAAACAGGAGGAATCCACCATATGAGCGAAGAAATGAAACAAACCGGGATTCCAAAAGGAACCCCTATGATTTCTCTTCCTGCAAAGCCTTTGAAGCCTCGCCGCCCCGAGGATGTCGAAAAGGCTCGTGTGTTGGCAAAACGGTATTTAACCGTTCCCATGCTGGAAAAAATGATTATCCAGAAGAAAGAGAGCAAGGAAAAAAAAGCCGCCGCTAAGTTCAAAGCTCCTACCTCACCAGAAGAGTTTTATGAACGAGGAGAGAAATATCTGAACGGTGCATTGTGTGCAGTTCATTTCCAGGAAAAATCAAAGTACTACACCAAAGCCGCCCAGATGTACGCAGGCGCTGGAGAATATCAGGACGCTCCAGAGTTAGCCAAGCAATTTGCTGATCTGGCAGAACAAATGCTACAAGAAGGATTTGAAAACGCCTACGCTGAAGCGGTCGCCCTGAAAAACAAGGCGCTTTCTGCGGATGACTGGTTCTATGCCGCTCGTGCTTTTGAACGGATTCCAGGCTATCGGGACGCAGATGCTCAGGCTGATTTTTGCGAGCAGAAGCTGATTCGGCTCCAATCCATCAAAGCCCCTATGATTGCAACGGTTTTGGTTTTGGTGGTGGCGCTGATTTTCGGCGTGGTACAGTACAGCAAGACAGATTCTTTCAAGCTGAACGCAGCAAAGGTCACTTACGCAATGGGCATGGATTCCCTGGCCGCTAACTTCCTGGAGAATTTAAAGGATTACGGAAACACGGATACATTGTTGGCCGAAGCTCGCTATGACAACGCCAAAAACCACATGAAGGCCGGACAATACAGCGATGCCGCAAGTGTTTTCCAATCCTGTGGGGACTATCAGGACAGTGTTCAATTGATGGAGGAATGCAGTTACTACGCAGGTGTGCAGAGTATGCAGGCCGGAAACTACAAAAAAGCGCAAAAACAATTTGCCAATGCCAATGGTTTTGAGGATGCTGACACCTGTATGCTGGAAGCAGATCAAATGTTGTTAGAAAACACGCCGATTGGCGAGCACGTCAAGTTTGGTCGATGTGATTGCATTCTGCTGGATGTTCAAGACGGGAAGTATCTCCTTCTTTCTGCCAAACTCTTTGGCAAAGGAGCAGGAACCACTTATCATAACAGCAGAGAAGCAGTCACTTGGGAAAACTGCGACCTTCGCACAGCGATGAACACCATTTATCTGGATGAACAGTTCACCACCGTTGAACAAGCTGTGATTGCAAACACAGAAATTCAACCGGGTGTGACCGACCAAGCCTTTTTGTTGAGTAAAGAGGAATACGAGCATTATCTCCCGGTCATGGGCGAAAAAAAAGCCAATTGGTGGTTGCGTGACAGCGGCGAGCAGCCAAACACCGCTATGTTTGTCAGCTGTGACGGAACGGTGATGGAAGCAGGCTATCCGGTGGACAGTACGTCTATTGAAGGTCGCCCTGCCTTCTGGGTTCAGTTTCATTAACCCGGAAACTTCCATAAGATGAATGATATACTACCCCTACAAGAGACGGTGAAATAAAGCCTGTGTTTTGTGGGGGTATCTTCTTATCAAAACATAGACTTCAAGAAAGGAGCACACTATGGCAACCTATCTGGACTATCTGGAATGGCGTGGAGATCTCACCATGAAGGAGCGCCCCTTTAATGAGATTGACAACCTGATTTTATCGGAGCTGGCTTATTTTCATTTCGACGAGTTGGCAGTGAATCTCCAACAGATAAATCTAACCCTCCGTGAGGTTTGGGAATCCGCCCAGACGGTAGAACATCCCCGCATCTATTTCACCAATGACCCCCTCCATTTGCTGGAGCCTTGCGCCTATTCCCGTCGCTTTGGAAACATCCGAGTCACAAACTTTTCCGATTTGGTGGACAAAGAAAAACGCATGCAGTTCTGCGCTGTCACCTTCCATTTGGAAGACAGCACTCGCTACATCGCTTTCCGTGGCACAGACAGCTCCCTCGTGGGCTGGCGTGAGGATTTCGATTTCAGTTATTTGGAAGAAACCCCGGCACAAGCAGAGGCCGTCCGCTATCTGCAAGCTGCCCTCCGCTCAAAGCGTGGTAACGTTCGAATTGGTGGACATTCCAAAGGCGGTAACTTAGCCATTTATGCCGCCGCTTTCTGTAAAATTCACTCCAAGCGTGTTTTGGAGGTGTATTCCAATGATGGGCCAGGCTTCAACCGATATGTAATTGACAAAGCAGAGTATCAATCCATTCTGCCAAAGGTAAAGCTAATCATTCCAGAATCCTCGCTGGTTTCCATTCTATGTACCAACAAGGAAGAAAAGGTGATTGTCCGCAGTACTGCTGAGGACGGTATTCACCAGCATCTTCCCTATACCTGGATGGTGGAACGGGATCATTTCCTCCTAGCGGAACAGCAGAGCGCCATCAGCCTCCGCCTTGGAGAATTGGTGGCCAAGTGGCTGGAGCTGCTGAATGACGAGGAAAAACAGGCTTTTATTTCTACTTTATTTGATGTTATTGACGCTTCCGGCGCTTCTACTTTGGAAGAACTGAATGACAATAAGCTAATCTCCTACAACGCCATTCTCAAAGCGGCAGCCACGCTCAGTGGTGAGGCTCGGCGCAGCGTTCGGGACTCGATCATTAAATTGGCTGAGGCCAGCAAGGAAGTGTTCTGGGACGAAACAAAGAAAAATTTCCAGCCCTTCCTCCTGAAAAATACACTTTCCAACCGATAAAACCCGCTGGATTCTACAAAAAAAGAAAAGGCTCTGGAAGGCAAGCGTTTTCCAGAGCCTTAGAGCCTATCTGCTTACAATTGACCGATAGGCTCTTATTTTTTTGCTTCCATGTTGGAAACAATCACCGTGCAGGAAGCATCACCGGTGATATTGACCACGGTACGACCCATATCAAAGATACGATCCACGCCAGCTACCAACGCAATACCGTCCACAGGCAGGCCAACGGAGGTCAGCACCATTGCCAGCATAACCATACCAGCGCCGGGAACGCCAGCGGTTCCAATCGAGGCTAGGGTTGCCGTGAGGACAATGGTCAGCATCTGGGGGAAGGTGAGACTGATGCCATAGCAGGCGGCAATGAAAATGGCACAAACGCCCTGATAAATGGCAGTACCATCCATGTTAATGGTCGCACCCAGAGGAAGGACAAAGGATGCCACCTCCTTGGAAGCGCCCAGCTTCTCGGTACACTCCAGGTTGATGGGCAGAGTGCCCACAGAGGAAGCACTGGAAAAAGCAAACATGATGGCAGGGAGCATTCCCTTGAAGAAAGTCACGGGACTGATACCACCCAGTGTCTTGACGGCCAGAGAATATACCACCACAGCATGGATAAAGTAGCAGAGGTAAGCGCAGAGCAGAACCATTGCCAAAGAGCCGATGATAGCAGCGCCGTTTTCTGCAATAACGGGAGCCAGTAGGCAAAAAACACCGATGGGAGAAAGTTTCAAAATCAGCTCCATAGCCTTCATGAACACATTGTTTAAGCTGTTGACTCCTGCTGTGACACGTTCAGCGTCCTCCCCTCCCACCAAAATGATAGAGAAGCCAAGCAGAAGAGCCATAACAATGACCTGAAGCATGTTGGCTTCCGCCATAGGAGCAATAAAATTGGAGGGAAAGATATTCACCAGCGTGCTCATAAAGGGTGTAGCTTCAGCCGCTTCATAGGTCAGATCGGTGGTGGCAACCACAGGGAACAGCCCATGAAACAAGCTGCCGCCAATCAGTCCGAAGGTGATAGCAAAAGCGGTGGTGCAAAGATAGTAGACGATGGTTTTCAGACCGATGGACCCCACCTTGCGGATGTCCTTCATAGAGATGATGCCACTCATGATAGAAAAAAGAACAATCGGGACAACAATAAACTTGACCAGATTCAGAAAAATTGTGCCAAAGGGCTTGATATAGCTTGCCGCAAAACCGCTGAGTCCGGCAAAGCCAAGCAGTAGCCCCGCAAAGATAGCCAATACCAGAGCAATAAAAATCTGAATCGCAAGGGAAGGTTGTTTGTTTTGTTTCATTGGTTTCTTACCTCTTTCTTAAAAAAATAACAGCGAACAGCTCCGGCGGCGGAAGCGTGAAAAACGGAAACAGGAGAAAATAGTTTCCCATTTTGCTGTTGTTCAAACGTATTGTATCATTTGTTCCATTTTTTCGCAAGAGCGAAAAGATTGGCTTGGAAGTATTTTTCCTTTTTGTTTGTCTGAATCCATATCAGAGCAATGAGCACCTGCCCTGTAACCAAAATTTTACTTTTTTGTCTTTGATCTGCAATTGCATTTTAGATAAAAAGTGCTATTCTGTATTTGTACCAAATCACTCCTTTTGAATGGAGGAATTGTCTTATGAAACCATTACTTTCTCTTCTTCTGAGTTTAACGCTATGTTTGTCCTTTTTGACGGGCTGCAAAAACGCTGCTCTCGCTCCAGGCTCTTCTGGCGAATCAGACCATTCTGATGTTTCTCTTTCTGATACCTCTTCTGAAGAGAGTGAGCAGGAGCCTGACGCTTTCGAATTCACT
>JAKSQD010000079.1 GCA_024404315.1 Oscillospiraceae bacterium | reverse complement strand
CAGGAAAACCGCATCAAGCTGATGCTCGCCAACGGAAAAACCATGCTGAAAAAGAAGCAGGCTGCAACAGTCAGCGTATAACTCCGGTTTTCCTTGATACTATAAATGAGCAAAACTGTAAAAATGACGAAGACCCCCTCCGTCACGGCTTATGCCGTGCCACCTCCCCGACAGGGGAGGCAAATAAGAAAAAAATGTTTGAAATAGAGTCTCTATTGTGAAAAGTTTTCCTTTCTCATGGCTCCCCTTTTGGGGAGCTGTCAGCGTTAGCTGACTGAGGGGGTTGCAATCACAACTTTCAAAGAATTTTTTGTATATTTTTCAGAATTTGCTCTTTTATAGCTTGATAAACAAAAAAGGCGCTGAAAGCGGCACCACAACCGTTTTTAGCGTCTTTTTCCGCAAGCAGCCCCAACCAAAGAGGTAATACAATGAGCAAAACCCTTTATTTAGAATGTAACTCCGGCATCAGCGGTGATATGACCGTGGCCGCCCTGCTGGACTTGGGTGCCAATCAGCAAAAGCTGGAAGAGGCGCTTGCCAGTCTGCCCGTGAGCGGCTACACCACCAAGGTCAGCCGGGTGAGCAAATCCGGCCTGGATGCCTGTGATTTTGCCGTTCTTTTGGATCAGACCCATGAGAACCATGACCATGATATGGAATATCTTCATGGTCACGAACACGGACATCACCACGAACACACGCATGACCATTCCCATGAGCACAACCACGAGCACCACCACCATGAGCACGCTCATGACCAGAACCATCCCCATGTTCATGAGCACCGCAGTCTGCCCGGCATCCTTCACATCATCGGACATGGGAACCTGACCCCCAATGCAAAGGCTTTGGCGGAAAAGATTTTCACCATTCTGGCAGAAGCAGAATCCAAAGCGCATGGCGTTCCCATGGACGAGGTGCATTTTCACGAGGTGGGAGCGGTTGACTCCATCGTGGATATTGCGGCCGCCGCTGTCTGTCTGGATGATTTGGGCATCGAAAAGGTCATCATTCCCCGCCTGTGCGAGGGAACCGGTTCCATTCGCTGTCAGCATGGCGTGATTCCCGTACCCGTTCCCGCTACGCTGAACATCGCTTCCGCCTATGGTTTAAATCTTCGCCTGACCAATGTGGAGGGCGAATTGGTCACGCCCACCGGTGCTGCCATTGCCGCCGCCATTCAAACCGCTGATCGTCTGCCGGAGCAGTTCCGAGTCACCAAGATTGGCATCGGAGCAGGCAAGCGTCAGTATGAGCGTCCCAGCCTGCTCCGTGCAATGCTCCTGGAAGAGTTGGGCGGCCAGCAGGATACCATCTGGAAGCTGGAAGCCAACGTGGATGACTGCACCGGCGAGGCGCTGGGCTACTGCATGGAGCGTCTGATGGATGCGGGAGCTCGGGACGTGTTTTACACCCCCGTTTTTATGAAAAAGAACCGTCCCGGTGTACTTTTGAGCGTGCTGTGCGATGAGGAAAAGCGGGTAGAGCTGGAAAACATCCTCTTTTCTGAGACCACCACCATCGGCATTCGCCGGGTGAAAATGGAACGCACCGTACTCTCCCGCAGCATTCAAACGGTAGAGACACCTTACGGTCAGATGCAGGTGAAAGAATGCGTGCTGCCCAGCGGAGAAGTGCGCCGTTACCCGGAGCATGAAAGCGTGGCGGCGCTCTGCCGGGAACACCATCTGAGTTATCAAACGATTCTGTCCACATGGAAGGATTAAAAAAATCATGTTAAACAGAAAAACCGCATTGGCATGGATTCTGGTTGTTTGTCTGGCGCTGGCCGGATGCGGAGCGCAGACCCCGACGGATGCCGCCTCCCAGAGTGAAGACATCTCCGCCGAGCACACGGAAAGCAACCCTTCTTCAGCGGAAGAGAGTCTGTTTGACACGGCGGAGGCCGCAGAACCCTCTCCCGAGGAAAGTCTATCTGACCCGGAGCCGGAACTGACCGCTCCCCAAGACGTGGTGATTCCTGATCCAGAGCTGACTGTGGAAGAGGTCGCCGCCATGGAAGCCGGAAGCGTTCTCCCCCAAGAGCGCCTTCCTCAAGAACTGGATGATTTTTTCTATGCGGAAGCTCTCTCTGATTCCGTCTTTCAGCGGATGAATGGCACTTCCTATCGGGACGGCTGTCCCGTCAGTCCCGAAGAGCTGCGTTATGTTCGTGTCCTACACCGGGGCTTTGACGGAGAAACCCACATCGGCGAGCTGGTGTGCAACAAGAGCATTGCCGAGGATGTGGTTTCTATATTCCGTCAGCTTTATGAGGCGGACTATCCCATCGAAAAAATGCTGTTGGTGGACGAATACGGCGGTGACGACGAGCTGTCCATGGAGGACAACAACACTTCTTGCTTCAACTATCGCCCCGTGTCGGGAACCAGCACCCTGAGCCGTCACGCTTACGGCCTCGCCTTGGATATCAACCCGCTGTACAATCCTTATATCACCTCTCACGGCTTTGAGCCTGCCAACGCCGGGGATTATGTGGACCGCAGCAAAGACACGCCCTATCAAATCACCAGTGAGGATGCTTGTTACCGGCTGATGGATGAGCGAGGCTTTGCCTGGGGCGGCTGGTGGCACAACGTGAAGGATTATCAGCACTTTGAAAAGTAAGCGTCCCTCCCTTTTGCATCTCTCAACCAACCACTGCCAGCACTCGCTTTGGGTGTTGGCAGTTTTTTGCAAAAAAAGCACTTGAAAAGGTTGTAACAGACCCATTCAAGTGCTTTTTTTGTTTGAAATTTCCTTACTTCACCCGGAGTTGCTCCGCCAGCTTGCGGTCAGGGTCTACCCATGCGGTTTGATAGGTGGTATAGATGACCATACCGGGACGAGCACCGCCGGGCTTGCGGACATACTTCACATTGGTGTAATCCACGGGCACATGGCTACCGCCACTGGACTGGGAATAGGTGGCGGCGAGAACGGCGGCCTCCGTGACAGACTGCAAGTCCGGCTGCTGGCCATCGCACCAGAGAATGACATGGGCTCCATGAATGTTCTGGGTGTGGAACCAGAGGTCTCGGCGATCCGCCAGCTTGCAGGTGAGTTGATCGTTCTGGGTGTTGTTCCGACCCACAGAAATCCGCATTCCCGTGGAGCTGACAAACTCCATGGGACCAGATTTGACCCGCTTGGGGGCTTTTTTGCCGTTTCCAGTCTTTTTCTTGCGGATATAACCGGTGTCCTCCAGCTCCTGACGGATTTCCGCCAGGTCTTTTTCACCCTCGGCACGGCTGACCGCCTCCAGCACACTTTCCAGGTAATCCAGCTCTTTCCGCCCCTTATCCAGCTGTTCGGTGAGGATTTTGTCGGCGGTTTTGGCCTTG
Source organism: Oscillospiraceae bacterium (assembly GCA_024404315.1). GTDB lineage: Bacteria > Bacillota > Clostridia > Oscillospirales > Oscillospiraceae > Onthomonas. The sequence continues at coordinate 6,393 of JAKSQD010000079.1, read as the reverse complement.
GTGTACTTTTTGTAGTATTTGGCGGCGTTCTGCTGCGGTGTTAGGAGCATATCCAGAGGAATGGTAACTTTTTTATATTCCGGGTCATAGAAATTATCGCAGGTTAAGGTCTTCTCCCCCCTGGTCATCTGCCAGAGGTTGGAGGTGATGAGGTCGCCGTAAATCCGGTACTGCTCCCGATTCTCTGCGGCTGCTTTTTCCTTCTCCTGATTGGCGATTTTTCGGGCAGTGCGGTCTCTGGCGTTGGTCAGGGTCTTGAGCAGCTCCTGTCCCTTGGCACGGATGCGCTCTGCCTGCTCTCTCTGAGCATAGAAATCATCCAGCAGGTGGGAGAAGGTGGCATACTTCCGGCACTCCATGGAGAGGCCGTACTGATAGAGATAAAGGCAGGAAAAATCCTTGGGATTTCCCTTTTGGTAGAGGGCGCAGGGGGTCAAACGCCCCTCCCGAACGTTCTCCAAAAAGCCCCAGAGGGTATCCAAAAAGGTGGAATTTCCACAGGGAGATAGCTGGGAGACACGGGTATCCACGCCGTCGGTGGCCTGGCAGACCAGCTCCCGGCACACCAGCGGAGAAAGGCCGGAGAAATGATCCAGCATCCAATCCGTCAGCTTGCGTTCCGCCGGGGCGCTGTAGAACAGAGCGGTCAGCTCCTCCCGTGTCAGCTCCAACGGGTTTTGCTTGTCCTCCCGGACAGGCGGCAGACGGTAAAGCATTCCCGGCAGCACGGGACGCAGTTCGGACATCTCCGCATCAATGCGGTGGATGCAGTCGATGATATGGCCATCCTCGGCGGCGAGAATCAAATTGGCTCGGCGTCCCATGGCCTCCAAAATCAGGTGGGGGCGCACCCGGTCGCCCAGTTCGTTGAGCGCTTCCAGCTCCAAATCCACCAGACGCTCCATGGAGGGCTGGGCGATGGAGAGAATGCGGCCATTGGTCAGATGCTTGCGGAGAAGCATACAAAACATGGGGGGCGTGGCGGGATTCTCCCGGCGGCTCTCGGTGAGCTGGATTCTGGGGTGGGAGGGGTTGGCGGTGAGCAGCAGCTTCACGTTGCCCTTGGGACTGCGAAGTTGAAAGATAATTTCATCCTTGGCGGGCTGAAAGATTTTGTCAATTTTGGCGTTTTCCACCACGGGGCGCAGCTCGTTGACCACACCTGTGAGCGTTGCGGCATCAAGTGGCATTGTGATTTACCTCCTGCGTGAGTTGGTCGCTTTCGTCCATGATAATGGCAAAAAGCTGGTTGATGCGCTCCCGCTGTCCCTGCAAATAGAGCCAGCCAAACAGGGCTTCCAATGCGGTGGCTTGCGCATACTCGCTCCGGCTGGCATTCTTGGGAATTTGATGGACGTTGGCGTTTCGACCCCGGCGATAGACGGCGCTTTCCTGCTCTGTGAGGTAGGGCAGCAACTTTTTGACGGCAACCGCCTGAGCGGGGGCTTTGACCATCTGAACCGTGGCTTTGTGGAGGTTGCCGATGGTCTCCAAATGGTGGGAGCAGAGCCAGCCCCGGCAGAGTAGCTCATAAACGCCGTCGCCCATATGCGCCAGCGCAAGGATATTCATATTGCGGAGCTGGGTGGAATCAAGGTTCAAAGAAAAATAATCAGTCATCATGGTTTCAATGTATCAGAGAGAATGTGGATGGAGAAGGAGGAGGAAGGGGGGTATCCCTCGACCAATCAGGAAGGAAGCAGGCGGTTGTTGTAACAGTAAATGCCAATTGCTGCGCCGATGATAAGGGCGTAACCCAGAAAGCTCCAAGCGTCCGGCACGTCGTGGAAGAGCAGAAAACCGAACAGTGCGGAGAAAATAATCTGAGAATAGTCGTAGACGGAGACCTCACGGGCAGGCGCATGGGTATAAGCAGCGGTGATGGAGAACTGTCCACCAGTGGCGGCGACACCTGCACCCAGCAGACACAAAAGCTGTGTTCCTGTCATGGGCTGGAAGTTCAGCAGCACCCACGGCAGCACCACCAGGCAGGAAAAACCAGAGAAAAACGCTACGATGACGGTTCCATTTTCTCCACGCAGACCCAACATGCGGACAAACGTATAAGCCATGCCAGCACCCAGACCACCGAGCAAGCCAACCAGCGACGGAATCAAGGCCAGATTGGAAAGGACGGGTTTGATGATGAACAGACTGCCCACAAACGCCACGCAGACCACGCCCACTTGGAAGGGTGTCAGCTTTTCCTTCAGGATGAAGTAAGAAAACACCAGCACGAAGAAGGGAGACATTTTGTTCAGCATGGAGGCGTTGGAGAGGAGCAGGTGATCCACTGCGTAGAAGTTGCAAAGAATGCCGGTGGTTCCGCAGATGGAGCGGAGCAGAAAGATGGGCAGGTTTTGGGGCTGGAGATGAAAGCCTTTTCCGCTTTTTTTCAGCAGCACCAGCGCCACCACAAAAGCCACTGCGTTGCGGAAGAGACTCTTCTGGATGCTGGGCAGATTGCCGGAGAGACGAACAAAAATGCTCATCCAGCAGAAGCAGAACGCAGAACAGATGATATAACAGATTGCTTTGGTTTTGGGATTCAGATTTTTCAAGGGGTTCGCCTTCTTTCCGGTCTATTGTATCATAAAAGGCGTTGGTTTCAAGTAGCAGTTTGAAAGAAAGGACGCTCTCCCCTATGGAACAAAAAAACTCCCGATTGATTGCGCCTGGGTTTTGCGGTAAAATAAAAAGGAAACGATAAACCCTTATCAGGAGGGAAAACCATCCAAAAGGAGCATTGCCATGAATGAAATCATCCAATCCTTGTTTGACCGCAAATCCATTCGTGCGTTTGAGGAACGCCCCATTGAAGCAGACAAAAAACGCCTTATTTTCCAGGCCGCTGCTCAGGCTCCCACTGCCGGGAATCAGCAGATGTACACCATTCTCGACATCACCGACCCAGCGCTCAAGCAGGCGCTGTCCGTCACCTGCGACAATCAGCCTTTCATTGCCACAGCACCCATGGTGCTGGTGTTCTGCGCCGACTGCAAAAAGTGGTACGACGCTTACCGCTCCATTGGGTTGGAGGCTCGTCTCCCCGGCGTTGGGGATCTGCTGCTGGCCGTGACAGACACCGCCATTGCCGCACAAAATGCCGTCACCGCCGCTCAAAGCTTGGGGATTGGCTCCTGTTACATCGGCGACATTCTGGAAAACTGCGAGGAGCAGCGCAGACTGCTGAACCTGCCGGATTACGTTGTCCCGGCCTGCATGGCGGTGTTTGGTTATCCCACCCAACAGCAGATGAGCCGCCCCAAGCCTCAGCGCTGCCAATTGCAGCACATCGTGCATGAGAACACCTACTGTTCCATGGACGGAGACGAGCTGCGGGAGATGTTCGCCTACAAGTCCGGCGTGCGCAGCTATGAGGACTGGCTGGCCTCCTTCTGTAATCGAAAGTACAACTCGGATTTCTCCCGTGAGATGAGCCGTTCGGTCAAGGTTTATTTGGAACAATTTCACGAGTAATTTCCCGTATGAACGGTTGTTCATATGTAAAAATTAACATTTGTTTGACTTTTCATTTGGAATGTGGTATTGTTTTTGAAATTGCCGTGGTTTCCCTCCGCCGCAAACCCCATCATCAAACCCCATCATAAGGAGAAAAATACCAGAATGAGACGAAGCTGTTCCTTTCTTCTGCCCCTGTTGTTTATAACCGCTGTCCTCAGCGGCTGTCATTCCAGCTCCCAGCAGACCCAAGCCACAACCGTGGCCTGCACCACCTATCCCGTTTATCTTTTGGCCGAGGCACTGACCGAACGGGTGGAAGGCGTAGAGCCGGTTTTGGTCATCGACCAGCAGGTGAGCTGTCTTCATGACTACACCTTGACCATGCGGGACATGAAAACCATTGAATCCGCCGACCTTTTGGCCATCAATGGCGGCGGAATGGAGGAGTTTCTGGAGGATGTGTTAGAAAGCCGGGATTATCTGGACTGCTCCGAAGGTCTGGAGCTGGCCTTCAATGAAGAAGAAGGGGAACCGGACGCTCACCTCTGGCTCAGTCCCACCTTTTACGCCGACATGGCGCAGAATCTGGCGGAAGGTCTCTGTCTAGCCGACCCCAGCCACGCCGACACTTATCAGCAGAACGCCGCAAACACGGTCACGGAGCTGGAACACCTGCAAACACGCCTGACAGAGGAGCTTTCCTCCCTCAACTGCCGCAAGCTCATCACCTTTCACGATGGGTTCGGTTATTTTGCGGAGGCGTTTGGGTTGGAAATTGCCGCCTCTGTCGAGGAAGAGGAAGGGTCTGAGGCTTCCGCCCGCCGCATTGTGGAACTGACCGAGCTGATTGATGAAGCCAACATTCCGGCGGTGTTCACCGAGGTCAATGGTTCTGATTCCACCGCCGTGGCGCTTTCTTATGAGCGGGGCATCAAGGTGGCAGCTCTGAATCTGGGCATGAGCCGGGAAAGCGTCCCGGAGGAGCTGCATGGTTTGGACGCTTACGAATGGGTGCTGACCCAAAACGTGGAAACCATTCTGGAAGCCTATCGCTGATTCCGGCGCAAAACCACGTTCTCGCTGTTCCAACAACAACGCTTGCATTTTACCGCCATTTTGGGAGAATCCTATGCGAAAAAACAAACACATTACGATAAAAAACGGCACTGCCGACTGTTCCTCCGGCCAGTGCTGTTTAAAGGTGGAAAAGCTCTCCGTCACCTTTGGTGAGGATGAGATTTTAAAAGAGGTCAGCTTTCATCTGCACTGTGGGGAGCTGATTGCCCTCATCGGCCCCAACGGAGCGGGCAAAAGCTCTCTGTTCAAGTGCATTTTGGGACAAATGCCCCATTCTGGCCGCATCACGTTTCAAACCGCACAGGGAAGCCGCTTCAAGCCCCTGATTGGTTACGTTCCGCAGAGTCCCAGCTTTGACCCCGGCGACCCGGTGAGTGTGCTGGATCTCTTTGTTTGTTCCGTGTCCAGTTGGCCGGTGTGGCTGCCCATTCCCAAACCCCTCCGTCAGCAGGTGCTGGATTGTCTGGCTCGTGTCAACGGCGAAAGCCTCATTGACAAGCGGGTGGGCGCTCTCTCCGGCGGTGAATTGCAGCGAGTTCTGCTGGCCATGGCGCTGGAGCCTCTGCCGCAGATTTTGATTCTGGACGAGCCCTTTTCCGGCGTGGATATGGAGGGTGAGCGCCAGCTCTTTGAGCTGCTGGACGAGATTCGCAACCGTTACGATCTCTCCATTTTGCTGTGCACCCACGATTTTAACACGCTGTCCCTGATGGACAAGGTATTACTGCTCAAAAAACGGGTGCTGCAGATGGGTTCCCCGGAGGAAGTCACCCGCTCACCGGAGTTCAAAGAACTCTTCAGCGTAAAGGGAGGGATTTGAAATGCAGCTTTGGTATCAATTGGTGGATCTGCTCCCATTTGCCTGGGCGGAGCCGGGCAGCATGTTTTTTATGAAAAACGCTCTGCTGGCTGTTTTGGTCATCTCTCCCCTCTTTGGTTTGATGTCCACGCTGGTGGTGGAAAACCGGATGTCCTTTTTCTCCGATGCGTTGGGGCACTCTGCCTTTACGGGGTTGGCCATCGGTGCCGTTTGCGGCTTGGTGGACGCTACCTGGGCAGCGGTGGCGCTCTCCATCGTGTTTGCGCTGCTCTTCACTTGGGTTTGTGAGAAATCCGCCATGGCGAGTGATACGGTGATTGGTGTGTTCTCGTCCACTGCCGTGGCGCTGGGTATTTTTATCTCCACGCTGGATGGTCGGAGCTTTACCAAGTTCAATTCCCTGCTCATTGGTGACATTCTGTCGGTTTCCGTGGAAAAAATCGGCCTGCTGGCTCTGATTTTGGCGCTGGTGGTGGTGCTGTGGACATTCTGTATGAACAGCATGACCCTCTCTGCCATTCATCCGGCTCTGGCCGATAGCCGTGGGGTCAACCTTTGGATGCAAAAGGCGCTTTTTAACTGTGCCATTGCTGTGGTGGTTACGCTGTCCATGACCTGGGTGGGGTTGATGGTGATTAACTCTCTGCTGGTTCTGCCCGGTGCTGCGGCAAGGAACGTGGCCAGGAACATGAGGGAATACACCCTGCTTTCCCTGCTCGCCGCCGTGGTCTGCGGTATTGCGGGCTTGATGGTGAGCTTTTACATTGGCTCCTCCACCGGTGCAAGCATCACGCTGCTGCTGGCGGTCTGGTTCTTTTTGACCTTCAGTCAGCGGGAGCGGAGACGGTAAGCTTCCTCCGTTCTGGTGGATTTGGGAGAGTTGAGAAAACCATCCAACCGTTGATTTTGCCCGATTTTGTGGAATTTCTATTGCCAGATTGCTCTTTTTGCTCTATAATAGAATAACAGAGAGACAGCAGAACGCTCTGGATGGGGCGTTCTGTTTTTTTACTAAGGCAACACCGCACAAT
>JAKSQD010000078.1 GCA_024404315.1 Oscillospiraceae bacterium | reverse complement strand
TCTTGGCTGGTTTAAGTCGTGTGGTTATGCAACTTAATTTGTTCGATTGCTATAAGAGGGCGAAAATGGTATTTGCTTATCATCACGAAGGATTGAGCGGTATCATTTTCGCCTGATTTGATACTTCACTGATACTGCGATGAATTTTTGAAACGGAAATTTTGAATTATTTAGCACGTTTTCTCTGGCGATGGATGATTTTTTGATGTTTATTTGTACAGAGATGAACGAATTAAGTGGTACTATTTTCAAAAATCTGCGATTTTTGTTGAGAAAGGGAGACCCTTCCTCAAACTCTATCCCCGAAGGGCGCACTTACTCCCCACGATCTTTGGCGTGGGGGTACGACCTACGGTCGGCGTGCGCTCCTGCCGAGGGCTTGACGTGGTTCACCAAGCCACTTTTTTAGCGTGTTTTGTCGAAAATCTCTCCCAGAGATGTTTCACCAAAAACGCAGAGTGCCGCCAAAGGTCGGCACAGGTTGGACGCTTGCAGCGTCCATTTCTTCTTTGAAAGAAGAAACAAGAACGGGTCTGCTGACGCAGGCAGAATGGAGGTGCCTTACACGGCAATTTATCATCTGGAAGCTGAAATCATCACCAGAGGTGAGGGACGATCTGCGGTTGCCGCCTCTGCCTATCGGAGCGGTGCAAAAATGGAAAATGAATATGACGGCGTTTTGCATAACTACACCCGCAAGCGTGGTATTGCCCATCAGGAGATCATGCTTCCCCTCAATGCTCCTGCGGAATGGCAGGACAGAGAAAAGTTATGGAACGATGTTGAAACAGCAGAAAAATCCGCAACAAGCCGACTGGCAAGAGAGTTTAATGCAGCTCTGCCAGTGGAGTTGAGCATGGAGGAGTGGATTCCCATGCTTAGAGAATTTATACAGAAGAATTTCGTGGATTTGGGCATGGCAGCGGATTTCTCTATCCACAACATCGACCCGAATAACCCTCATGTCCATATCATGTTGACCCTCAGACCTTTGGATGAGAAGGGTAAGTGGCAAGCCAAAACACAGAAAGAATATCTCTGTGTTAAGGACGGCGTGGAGCATGGTTTTACCGCTGAGGAGTATAAAACCGCTCAAAATGAGGGTTGGGAGAAGCAATATCTGTACAAGGTCGGTAATAAAAAGGTCTATAAGACCCCATCCGCCGCCGAAGAACAGGGTATATCCAATCAGAGAACATCAAAGTACCCCAAATGTACGAAGTACGGCAGACAGAATCCCATCACCGAGCAATGGAACAGTGAGGAACAGTTGAAGCTGTGGCGGAAGGGGTGGGAAATTGCCGTCAATGCGGCTTTGGAGAAAGCAAGCCGCCCAGAGCGTGTGGATTGCCGCAGCTTCAAAGACCGTGGCATTGACGAGATACCGACCATCCATGAGGGAACTGCCGCCCGTATGATAGAAAAGCGTGGCGGCATCTCTGAACTATGCGAGATAAACCGCCAGATTCGTGCCTCTAACAACGAACTCCGCAGGCTGAAAGCACAGATGAAGCAGATTGCCGACACCGTAAAAACTACCGTCAAAAAACTTCCTTCCATCTTCGAGATTGCTGATAGTTTGGAGCGGCTTCGCTTTAGCCTGATTACGATGGCCTATATCACAGTCCTTTCGACCTTATGGTAAAAGCCGAGGGTGTACCCAAAGCTCTCAAAGCCGCTGACCAAATGGAATGGGTACGCCGTATGAACAGCATCCACCAGAGAGCGGAGGAAATCGTGACTCGAACTTTGATTTACGGTGATTGATTATTTGTCCCCTTTGGCTTCGCTCTCACACTCAGTACAGCAATACTCAGCACTGTCCACAGATACAAAAACCTTGCCACAGTAATCACAGCAGGTAATCGTGCTGCTATCATCCGTAAGCATGACGCTAAATAGCATTTGAATCTGCAACAGCAGAGAATGAAAATCCCAGACCATGGTGGGTCGCTCCCGCAGCTCAATATGATAAGTGGGAGCGATTCCACTTCGCCTCAAAAAGTCTTTAAGGACTTTTCGGAGACCCCTTAGCGGTGATATTGCCTGCGGCAATCGTGTGCTCTGCCGAGGGCTTGGCGCAGCTCATAGAGCTGCAAATAAGAAATTCCCTGCCGCTTTGTGTGTAGAAAGGTCAGAAAAGAAGAGAATCATTCTAAATTTGTACCAATCAGATAAAAACTCTCTCAGACACTTTGCCTGAGAGAGTTCTTTGGTATCGGTGTTTCAAACGCTGAAAAAGAAAGGAGTTGGGAAAGAATCGGCAGAATAATCGCTTTTTCAAGGTAAATTTCAGGCCGGGGAGGGATAAAAAATATTGAAGAAACACCGTATATCAAATGACAGGGGTTTCTGAGTGAGCGGGTAAGTTGAGATAAACGCAGGCAGGCTTCCCGATCCGCTGACGGCTTCGGCGCAGTAGTCCGCAGTCCTCTAATTCTTTGGTAAGCCGCTTAATGGTGGATGTGCTTTTGCACATCAGCTCAGCTGTCTCTTTCACATAGTCGGAAATATAAAGCCGTCTGGCTTGATCTGTGATAGTTTGCTCTATCGTTCGGTTGAGATAATAGCAGTAGAGCAGCTTTGCGGCGTCGCTCAGATTAAGATGATTCAAAAATTTAGGGAAGATGCCACAATCAGGAAGTGCAGTATTTTCTGTTAAGCTTTTAAATTCCATAACATTGACCTCCTGACCGCATGATGAGCCTCATTATCTCTGGATTCTGCCGGAGCCGTCACCGCCAGCCAGCTTCTCAACCTCAGCAACAGTGACCATGTTATAGTCACCCTCAATGGTGTGCTTGAGAGCGGATGCGGCAACAGCAAACTCGACTGCGGCCTGAGTGTCCTTGCCGTTCATCAGAGCATAGATGAGGCCGCCGCCGAAGGAGTCACCGCCGCCCACACGGTCGATGATGCGCAGCTCGTACTTCTTGGAGAAGCAGTAATTCTCACCGTCATAGAGCATAGCGGACCAGCCGTTATCAGAGGCGGAATGGGACTCACGCAGGGTGATTGCCACTTTTTCAAAGTTGAACTTGTCAGCAAGCTGCTTGGCAACGGACTTGTAGCCCTCATGGTTCAGGGAACCGCCGTAGATGTCGGTAGCCTCGGCCTCAATGCCGAACACGTCCTTTGCGTCCTCCTCATTGGAGATACAAACATCAACGTACTGGCACAGCTCGGTCATAGCGGCACGAGCCTCGGCACGAGTCCACAGCTTACCACGATAGTTCAGGTCACAGGAGATTTTCAGACCCTTTGCCTTAGCAGCTTTACAGGCTTCCTTGCAGATTTCCACCACATTTGCGCCCAGAGCGGGAGTGATGCCGGTGAAGTGGAACCACTCAGCCCCCTCAAAGATGGCGTCCCAATCGAAGTCGGCAGGCTGGGCAAGCTGGATAGCGGAGTTGGCCCGGTCATAGATGCAGACGGAGCCACGCTGAGAAGCACCTTTCTCATTATAATAAATGCCCACACGATCACCGCCACGGACGATCATAGAGGTATCAACACCGTAACGGCGCAGGGAGTTAATAGCGGCCTGACCGATGGCGTGAGCGGGGAGCTTGGTTACGAAAGCAGCATCCATGCCGTAGTTAGCGAGGGAGACAGCGACATTGGCCTCGCCGCCGCCAAAGGTGAACTCAAGGGTATTGGCCTGAACGAAACGCTCATAGTTGAAGGGCTGGAGGCGAACCATCAGCTCACCAAAGGTAATAATCTTAGCCATTATTTTCTTGCCTCCTCGACGATTTCACGGGATTTTACACACAGCTCGGTAATCTCATCCCACTTTCCGGCGCTGATGAGCTTATCCGGGCACATATAAGTGCCGCCACAAGCGGCAATCACGGGATTTGACAGATAATCGCCCAGATTCTTCATGTTGACACCGCCGGTGGGCATAATCTTGAACATGGGGAAGGGGGCGGACATTGCTTTGATTTTGGCAAGACCGCCGGACTGCTCGGCGGGGAAGAACTTCAAGACTTCCAGACCCAGCTTATAGGCGGCATGGTAATCAGTGGGAGTGGTACAGCCGGGATAGCAGGGGATACCCTTTTCCTGACAATACTTGACGATTTCCACATCCAGACCGGGGGTGACAATAAACTTACCTCCGGCGGCAATGGTAGCGTCTACCTGCTGGGTAGTGAGAACAGTTCCAGCGCCAACCAACATTTCCGGGTGACGCTCTGCCATAATCTTGATAGCCTTGTCAGCGCCAGCGGCACGGAAGGTAACTTCGGCAATGGGTACACCACCAGCACACAGAGCATCAGACAGAGGAGCGGCATCCCGCTCGGGATCGGTCAGCTTGATGACGGGAACACAGCCGATAGCGGAAATTTTTTCATTCATTGGGTTCATTTTGCGTCCTCCAATCATTTGTTTGTGAAAACAAAGTAGCCTCTTTTTTCTCAGTCTCCTTTCCCGTCCAAAGGAACACTTGGAACCCTTGGACGGTACTCAGAGGGGGGGAAAGAAGAAGGAGAAAATCAGAATTTAGGAATTATTCCATATATGCGCCCTTCATAGAGCTAACAGCGTGCTGGGCATACAGCTTCAAAAGTCCACGCTTATACTTGCTTTCAAAACCCTTCCAGTTTGCTTTTCTCTGAGCCAGAATCTCGTCCATTTCTTCGGGAGTCTTTCTGTCACCCTTTACGCCGACGATGGTGATACTGCGGTTTTCCACGTCCAGCTCAATGAGGTCGCCCTCTTCTACAAGGGCAATAGGACCGCCTGCGGCTGCTTCGGGGGAAACATGACCAATGACAGGTCCTCTGGACGCACCGGAGAAACGGCCATCGGTAATTAATGCCACGCTGGAGGCAAGCTTGGGGTCGGCGCAGATGGCCTCGCCGGTATAGAACATCTCAGGCATACCGCTTCCTCTGGGACCTTCGTAACGAATGAAAATGGCATCTCCCGGCTTTACCTGACCATTCAGCACAGCGGCAATACATTCTTCCTCGCTGTCATAGGGCTTTGCGTTCAAGGTTGCCTTGAACATATTCTTGGGGCAGGCGGTGTGCTTGATAACACAGCCCTCCGGTGCAAGATTGCCCTTCAAAATGGCAATACTTCCGTCAGTGCCTTTTGCGTTGTCAAAGGAATGAATGATATCTTCACGGGAAATTTCTTTACCAATCAGTTTAGATTTTTCACGAAGAATCTCGTCGCAGTGCTCATAGAAGCCGCTCTTTTTCAGCTCTTCCAGATTTTCGCCCAGCGTTTTGCCGGTTACGGTCATGACATCCAGATGGAGCATACTCTTGATTTCTTCCATGACACGGGGAACGCCTCCGGCATAGTAGAAATACTGAGCGGGCCAGTCACCGGAGGGACGGATATTCAGCAGATAATGAGCGCCTCTGTGCATACGGTCAAAGGTGTCTGCGTCAATTTCAAAGCCAAACTCATGAGCAATGGCGGGAATGTGCATGGTTGCGTTGGTAGAGCCGGAAATGGCGGCGTGTACCATGATGGCATTTTCAAAGCTCTTCATGGTCACGATATCCCCGGCGGTAATCCCCTTTTTCACCAGCTCCATAACCTGCTTGCCAGCATCGTAAGCGGCGGCTTTCAGCTCAGGAGCGGTTGCGGGCATCAGAGCCGTACCGGGAAGCATCAGACCCAAAGCCTCAGCCATGATCTGCATGGTGGAGGCAGTCCCCATAAAGGAGCAAGCTCCACAGCTGGGACAGGCATTCTGCTTATAATAGTCAAGCTGTTCATTGCTGATAACGCCTGTTTTTTCCCAAGCGTCCATCTTGCCGATCTGCTCCAGCGTCAGCAGGTCATTGTGCTTGCAGGCAGGGTCGTTCACAATATATTTTTCAGGGAGGCAGTGGGCTTCCATAACGCCGCCAGTCACGACAATGGCACTCATTTCCTTGAGCCGTCCGATGCTCATGAGCATGGCGGGCATAGATTTGTCACAGCTTGCGATAAAAACTCCGCCGTCATAGACCGTAGCGTTGCTCTGTGCCTCAACCAGATTGACAATGGCGTCCCGATGGGCGAGAGAATAGTTGATGCCGTCGTGTCCCTGTGCGATACCGTCGCACATATCCGTGGCAAAATAGCGTCCTGCCTTACCGCCGTTTTCGTTGACGGCTTTGACGGCTTCTTCCACAAAAATATTCAGATGAGCAGAACCGGGATGGCTGTCTCCGTAGGAGCTTTCCACCATGATCTGAGGCTTGGAGAGGTCTTCGACCTTCCAGCCCATACCCATGCGAAGCGGGTCCATCTCAGGTGCGACCTGACGTGCCTTTGCGCTTCTCAGCATTTTGTTGTCCTCCTTTTATAGACTTGCTTGATAGAATTGCTCCAAAGTCCGAAAAACGGTTTGGAGCAAGTCTGATGGTGTTTGTTTGATGCGTATAGGGTTATGTATTACACGAAGCAGGAGATGATGAAGGCGATCGCGGCACCGGTCAGACCGACCAGAGTTTCCATGACGGTCCAGGTCTTGAGTGTGGTCTTTTCATCAATACCCACCAGAGACTTGACCAGCCAGAAGCCGGAGTCGTTGAAGTGGGAGCAAACGGTGGCACCGCCAGCGACAGCAACGACCACACAGGCGAGGTACAGGGGAGACAGGTCAGCGATACCGGGCATAGCGGCGATAATGCCGGCGGCCATGGTCATAGCGACAGTAGCGGAGCCGACGCAGATACGAACCAGAGCGGCAACGATAAAGGCGACCACGACAAGAGGCATATTAGCGGAGGCAACGGCGTTACCAATCACATCGCCGAGGCCGGAATACTGGAGGGTATAACGCAGGACGCCGCCGCAGGCAGTCACCAGCAGGATCAGGCCGGTAGGCTCCAGAGACTTGGTCATGATCTTCTCCAGCTCCTCCATGGTATAGCCCTGCTTTTTGCCGAGGACGAACATAGCGGCCAGAGTAGCGATCAGAAGAGCCATGAAGGGCTCGCCGAGGAAGGTGAGGACGGGGGCAACGGGAGCCATGGCGGGAATAACGCCAGCCAGAGACTTGAGAATGATGAGGACCAGAGGAATCAGGATAATCATAACGATAGTGCCGAACTTGGGCAGCTTGGACTCATCAAAGTCCTCCTGATTGGCAACATGCTCAGGAACCTCGACCATGTACTTTTTGCCGCAGATAGAGCCCCAGATAGGACCGGCAACGATCATGGCGAAGGTACCGCAGATAGCACCCACAAGGATGACCCAGCCGAGGTCAACATTCAACATAGTGGCAACCAGAACAGGGCCGGGGGTGGGAGGAATGAAGGCGTGACCGACAGCAAGACCAGCCAGCAGGGGGATGGCATAAAACAGGGAAGAACGCTTGGTGCGCTTTGCCAGAGAGAAAGCAAGGGGAATCAGAATAATCAGGCCTGCGTCGAAGAACACGGGCATTGCGATGACAAGACCGGTAATGCCGAGAGCCCATGCAGCCTTTTCATCACCGAACTTTTTCACCATAGTGACAGCCAGTGTCTGAGCACCGCCGGAGGCTTCCAGAATCGCTCCGAACATAGAGCCTAAGCCAACCAGCAGGGCAATGCCCTTCAGGGTGTTGCTGATACCGTCGTTGACGGCGGTGACGATGTCGGAGAAGGGCATACCAGCCACGATGCCAATGGTAATCGCTCCGATAAGGATGGAGTTCATTGCGTGAACTTTAAATTTGATAATCAGGACCAACAGCAAAAGCAGGCCAATGATAGCCGCAAGAATGAGTCGGGTAGGATCTAATGCAACTGCTTCGTTCATTTTACTACTCCTTTTCTTTTTTATGTGGAATGTGTTCTGCAATACACTTGACGTCTTATGTATTTTCAACTGTATTTTATCAAGCAAAAGAGATTGATACAAGTTGTTTGTAAAGTTGCACTTTCTTTCTCTTCATCGCACAAAAAAACCGTAGCTCTCTCCAAAAGGAAGCTACGGTTTTTGTGCAATGTCTCTAAATTGATGTTTTTGCGGTATCAAAATACGTCAGACATCTTTCGTCCTTGTTTTTTGCTGTTCCAGCATCATCTGCTGAAGCTTCTGACGGTTATAAGTAAGGTGCATGACCATGGCGCATTTTGCGCCGATCTGATCTCCGTTGATGATTGCGTTGGTAATCTGTCGGTGGGATTGGATGGTTTCCTCCATAAGCTTTCGGTGTGTCAGATTTCCAAACGTGGTGATAGCGGTATGAATCACAGGGATTAAAGTTTCTACAACATGATTTTTGCTGCATTTTGCAATACAGGTGTGATATTCCATGTCTTTCTGAAGATGATTTTTTCCATCCCGGTATTCCTGCTCCACAATGTCGCAAAGAGCTTGAAGCTCTTGTTTTTCCTTTTGGGTTGCGTTTTTACATGCCAAAGCCGCAATTTCCGGCTCCAGAATGATTCTTACGTCAAATAGCTCCATAGCAAGCTGATATTTATTTTTGAATCTTGCCAGTCCCAAGGGGTCACTTAACAGCCGCACATTGCTTATCACATAAGTTCCCGCACCACGGCGCACCTCAAGCACGCCCTTTGTCGCAAGGCTCTTTATCACCTCACGAATCGTGCTGCGTCCCACGCCAAACTGTTCAGCAAGCTTAAATTCATTGGGAAGCTTTTCACCAATCTCAATATTCTCCTGTTGGATATACAGCATAATCTGGTCTTCTATCTGAGGAACTAAGAGCCGCTTATCGACTTTTTCGTAATGATAGGCTGACATAGGTCTGTGTTCTCCTTCAATCCTTCTGTAGTTAGCAATTTAAAGCTTTCTTGGCAGCTTGTGCCAAAGTAAAATATTACAGAATTATTCTAACCGCTGGTGATTTTATGGGAACATTATAGCATATTATTTTCGGATTTCAAGTATATATTTCATGATTGTTGTTTTTCTCCATATAGTTCTATAATAAGATGGTTTTGTCCTTATTATTACTCTGCTGTTCTCTTATACATATCTGTTCTGTAAAAGAACAATGGTGCTGGTTTTGTTAGATAAATATTGCTATAACATCAGGTGCTCAACGCCTTGTTAAAAAAACCCTTGACAAAACGACTCTCCCAACAGCTCTTGGATGCTCTTGACGCTACATCCGTTTTGCAGTGCCATAATTGCGGTGCTGTGTCGGAGGTCGTGGAAACGGGTTGCGTCCATTCCAATCTTCGCCACCAACTTCTTGAAGTGCTGATAGACCGTAGAATGGCACAAATGACCACCCATTTCGTTGGTGAATACAAGATTATGCTCATTGTTCCACGCTTCACCAGCGGCGAGCTGCCATTCCATCTGCTTGATTCGCTGAGCTCTGAGGACATCCATGACAGCGGGAGCCACGGCAACAGTTCGATTTTTGCCGTTTTTGGTCTCTTCGAGGAAGATGTAGCCGCTGCCCTTACGCTCCTTTTGAAGCTGGCGGCAGACCTTGATTTCGCCTTTCTTGAAGTCGATGTCCTGCCACTGCAAACCGAGGATTTCGGACTGACGCAGACCCGAAAACAGGTCAACGATGTACACATTCTCGTAAGGATCGTCCTTGATGACTTCCAGAAAGTCGGTGATGCTGTTGTCCATCAAAGGCTTCAACTCCGGCTTCTTCTGCTTGGGCAGCTTGGTGTTATCAGAAGGATTCTGATGAATCACACCGGACAGCACAGCCTGCTTGAGTGCGCTGTGGAGGATGCCGTGGATGTTCTGGACGCTCTTGGGAGACAGAGCCTTCTGCTCCTTGTAGCCCTCGCTGAGGCGGTTGATGAATCTCTGAATCTGCATGGGATTGAGTGCAGAAAGCTGAGATTTTCCGAGGTTCGGGATGATATAACGCTCCGTCTTGCTGTGGTAGTCATCGATGGTTCGAGGCTTGAGGTTTTTACAATAGGTGTCCAGCCACTCGTTGAACCATTCCTCAACGGTGTACTTCTTGGTAGTCTGACGGAAACTTCCTTCGTCAATCTGCTTGAGGGTTGCGGTCAGTTTTTGGCGGCACTCCTTCTGGGTCTTGCCGTAGACGCTGCCACGCTTGGGCTGCCCCAGCTCGT
>JAKSQD010000077.1 GCA_024404315.1 Oscillospiraceae bacterium | reverse complement strand
GAAAAAACGCTGGGAACTGACCATCCTGATACCGCTACGACCTACCATAATTTGGGCAGTCTCTGCGACGCACAGGGAAAAGCAGACGAGGCGCTGGAGTGGCTGCTGCGTGCCCTGCGGGTCTGGCTGTCTATGAAACATTACCGCACAGAAGAGGAACTTCTTTGGATATTCGAGGTCTATCCCCGCTCGTCCTACGCAAAGGAGCAGGAGGACCCGCTTGATTGGCTGAAAAGCAGGCTGAACGCAGAGGAGATGCTGGGCGTGGTGTTTGCATTGTTAAAACTGCTACAGGAGCAGGAATAACCCCTGCTTTGTTCCACAGCGGTTTTCTATCTTTATAACGTTTTTTATCGCCCCATAGGGAGGGAGACAGTATGGAGCTGTCAGAAGTATTAAAAGAGATTACGCCCTGCGACAGGGAAAAACCTTATGTTTTTATCAGCTACAGCAACAAGGACAAAGAGGTGGTGTGGCGGGACGTGTTGGCGCTCCAGCGCAGAGGTTATAACATCTGGCTGGATGAGAAAAACCTGGACAAAACCAACTCAACCTGGCATGACGACGCACTGGAGGCCATTGAGGATTTGGATTGCAGACTGTTGTTGTTTTACGTCAGCCGCCATTCGCTCACCAGTTGGAATTGCTACCGAGAGCTGAAACAAACTCAGGACGAAAAAACCATTGCTTGTCACGAGGAGGGGGCTTTGCCCTTTGTCGTTGTGGAGGCGGAACGGATTGAAGATCTGATTGCTTATAAGAGCACGATTTTTCGTCAGCTGAGAGATGACATCAGCCTCACAAAAGAGGAAAAAACGAGCCGAATGCTCACGCTGGATGCCATTATCAAAGATTTTTTCCACAACAATAACCACCGTGTCCGCATTCATCCCCAAAACGAAGCCAACCGAAAAATGGACTATTACGAGGAGCTGATATCCATTTGTCCGCCGGATACCAGGCTTTTGGAGGTGGATACGGCTCAAATTGCGAACGACACACCGGAAACCCGCTGGCAAGAGCGCAAGCAATGGCCTGTTTTGAAGGATTTTGGAATCTCGGACAGTGTTTTTTTCAAAAGTATGCTCTCTCGCACCATGCTGCGCTCTATCCAACAGGATGTGTTTGGAATCCCAAACGCAAAACGAGACGAAATCACCGAAATTTCCTTCTTGGATGCGCTGGAGGTTGCTCCGCCTTCCGCCGTTGTGGATGTCTCGGAGAGCAAAGATAAAAGGATTCTGGCCTGGGTGGACGGAACGCATTTGTATCTCGCCGGTCAAGGCGGTGTGCAGGCAAATCCCAATTGCTGTGGGCTATTCGCCTTCTTTACGCAATTGAAACAGATTCATTTTAATGGGAAATTTGACACCTCCAACGTCACGAATATGAGCTGGATGTTTTATCGCTGCGGCAGTCTGAGGGAATTGGATGTTTCTTGTTTTAACACCGCCAATGTGACTGATTTGTACGGCATGTTCAGCGAATGCAGCAGTTTGACGGCGCTGGATCTTTCTCGTTTTGATACCGACCACGTTGTCAGCATGAGTTGTATGTTTGATAAATGCAGCAGCCTGACCCAGTTGGATATTTCCCATTTTCATCTCGCTCATGTGCGCTGGACCTTTCACATGTTCCACGGATGCCCGCATCTGGACGGTAAAAAGCTGATTCAAAAGGAATAGCACGATGAAAAAAATACAAAACGCATTTACGCTGCTTCATCTCTACGAAATGGCGGAGGAAAAAACGCTTTATCACGCCGGACAGGAAGCGCAAAACATCGAGCCTCAGTGTCACTTTCTTTTGCAGATTTTTCCTGAGCCGTTGGCAAAAATCATCTGCTTTTCAAAGGATGAGCTTTTCCCGGTCTCCAAATCTCAATTGTGGAAGATTATGTGCGGTGACAGCTATCAGAGCCGGGAGAAAAAGATTCAAAATTATTTGGCGTTGCATAGACAGGCGTGTCATCTTTCTATCAAGGCCAATTGGATGAAGATGCTCAGAGAATGCGGGGACGAAGTGCTTCCCCTGGTTTGGAGCTGGTATCACAGCACAATTGAAACGGCCTACCAGCAAGCGCCTATGAATCAGAGCACGAGTTTTTCTGCGGAAAAACAAGGGAACTATCAAGCGCTGGTTTGCCGTTCTATCATTCAAAACAAGTGGAACGAAGCAAAGGCGGAGGATTTGGCGGAGCTGCTGACACGCTTGAGCCTGCTGGCCGCTGCCTGTGTAATCACATTACCAGAGCAGGCGGAGCATCTGTTCCCTCCTAACGGTCAGCACCAAGAGGCCGAGCCAGAGCAGTTAGAACCGGCTGTCACTGGGCTGGATTACCTTTGCAATTCTGCGTTTGAGCGGTTAAACGGTGAGGACTACGACCGAGCCTATCACGCCTGCTTGGATTTGCTGCAAACCCGAGATACCGAGCTGACGCAGAATCCACAGAGAAGGGGCGATTTGCTGTACCTGCTCTACCTTTGTGTGACTACAAAACAGAGTCTTCGGATTCCCGAATGGATTGGCAGGAGCAGAGAAGAGCTGATGGCGGAAGCCCATGCCTGCGAAAGCCCGAAGCTTGCCGAACGAGCAAAAAACCTGTATCATATCGCACGGGGACTGTTCTATAACGAACAGGAGTACGCAAAATGTCATCAATTATGCCGTTCTCTCTGGCGGGAATATGGAAGAACCCTGGAACAATGGGGAAATGAACGGGGCGATGTGCTCTATTTGCTGGAGCGCTGCAACGCCAAGAAAAAGGAACTGAAAATCCCCAACTATCTCCCACAAAACAGCCGTAAGCTTTTGGAGCTGGCCGCAGAATATGGCAGCCGAGAGGCGGAAGAGCTGCTGAATCCTCCTTTTGCGATGAAGCGCTTGACTCGCCGCACCCTGCTGACAGCAAAAGCGGTCGAAAAAGCGCCCTTTGAGCAAGCAGCCCTTTGCGTGTTTAACTGCGTGAATCGAAAAGCCGCTCTCTTTTTGGAATCGGTTCCCGAAGACTGGAGCGCTGTGACCAAGTGCGTGGATTATGACGAGGAGCATTGGGAGCGGATGGAGGCGCTGGGGTGTCAACGCACTTCTAAAAACCTCTATCAGCTGATTGACCCTCAATATCCCCGCAAGTTCCTGTTGCTGAGTGACAACGAGCACAAAAATCTCCATAACACGCTGGAAATTTTAGAGGCCATTCAGGAATACCGCAGCATGGATACGGAAGCCCGAACGGAATTTCGAAATATTCAGATTTACGTCAGAGGAAAATTTGACGTGCTGGGGCCGCAGATTGATGCCATGCTGAACCTGGTGAGCACACCAGTGATCCGGGTTTATATTTTAGATGACGAAAAAGATGCTTCTCGGGTGCTGTCCACCCATCCCCTTTTCTATTCCATTCGAGCCAAAAAGCAAAAGGAACGAAAGAAACTCCACTATGTGATTATCGGCGGAACAGAGACCGCACTGTGGCTGGCTCGGGAAGCATTCTGGATGATGACATTTGATGACCCCAATATTCAGACAGCCATTACCGTGCTGGCTCCGAAATCTGCACGGATGGAGGCTCGTTTTTCTTCCCTCTGTCCCGGTCTCTCTCCCGATGTGAAGCAATTCATCTGGAAGCATGGCTCTGAGGATGCCCCAACCTTCGTGGAAACCGAATTGGAGTTCTCCTCACTGAGAGAAAAATTGAAAAACTGCGATGATGCCTGTTACTTCTCCGTGGCCGCTGGCAGCGACGAGGAAAACGAAACGCTGGCTCTTTGGCTGAGAGAATGGACGGTACGTCAAGCCGTTAGCGAAGCAAAGGAACAAAAGTTGAAAAAATTGCAGGACTTGCCCATTATCACCTTTTTGTGCCGTGACCCTTATATGGCCTACCTCAGTGAAAAATTGGTGGTACAGTCCGAATTTTATAGCCGAGCATGGTACGCCAATTACGATCTCATCCCGTTTGGCGTAGAAAGCGAACGCTACACCTGGGAGGAGATGGATGGAGGCGCAGCCGAACAGCAGGCTCTTTGTGCTCATTTTCAATATGCCTGGGTCGCTCCCAACGAAAAGGGCTATTCTGAGGAGGAGCTGGGAAAACTGCTGGATGCAGAGGATGAATATTACCGCCTTTCCTATAACCGAGACAGTTCTCTTTCCGTAGCTCACTATCTGCCGTATCGACTGTTCCAATATGTGAACCAAGAAACGGGCGCAAGGATTCTCCCAGAGCCTTGGGACAAATTTGATGGCAGTGTTTTTTTGAGTTCCCTTCACAGAAAGCAGCTGGCGGATGCCGTCACCTCTTACCTGACAACCTGCGGCGAAAAAATTCTTCTGGAGCACTCGAAACTCGAACAGTTACGCTGGATTCGGTTCCTGATGAGCAGAGGCTGGATGCCAGCCAGCATCAAAGAGATGAAAGGCTATATTCGTCACCAAACCCCGAGACAGCAACTCTATATTGCAAAGCTGCATCCCTGCCTTGTGCCAGACCATGAGTTGGATAACGTAGCAGCTGCGCTGCAAAAGGCCAATGGCAGTCACAAGGATTTCCACAGCAACAACCTACGCACGGTGAAGCTGACCGCTGAGATTCTGGAGGCCAAATGGCTGAAAGGATTGGAGCTGGAGCAAACAAAGCAGGAAACAGAAGAGCTGCCTCGTTAAGCTCAAGAACAGCACATCTGTCGAGAAAGGCCAATCGACAGAACAATTGAATTACATCATTTCTTTGCGTTTTGAAAAGCACATGCCATTTTGGTATGTGCTTTTTCTTTTCTATTTCATTTCACTTTATTTCAACAAATTTTTTTATCTTCCTTATTTTTGAGATAATTTCATTAGCAAATAAAAGGGAGATAAAAACAATGGAATTCCATTTTAAATCAGATACTAACTCTTTAAAAATATTTATTTCATTTTTCTTCAAAATCGTTTATAGGCGATGTTAAACAACCAGTTTTAATAATCGGCTGAATCCGTTTTCTGTTAAAAGCCGAACCGTTTATCCTCGATTTTGGAGAAGAAGCCGCTGAGAGCACACTCCTAGCTGATAGAAGCTCTTGAACTTTGAATAAATCCCACCATATGTGTTTGATATCCTGCGATATCCGCTTGAAAACAGCGCAAATCCATGATAAAATACATGCAAGACCCACAAACATAAGGAGTATTGACAATGAAGCAGGCAATCAAAAGTAAGGTCGTTCAGGCATATGAGCTTGGAGCAGGTACCAAAATGGAAGTAGAACTGATTGCAAAGGGAAAAATTGTTATCACCGATGCCGGTTATGAGCTATTTTCCCAGGAAGCAGTCAACGAAAAAGGAGAGATAGCCTCCGCTGGAGACTTTTTCAAGCTCTCCAGCACGGGTGAGCCTTATCCGAATGACCGAAAATGGTTCTGGGAGCATCACCAACATCTGACCGGAAATGATTATTTGCAGTCTGGCACTCCGCTGTTTATTTGGCAAGTTGGAGATCCGGTGAGCGAGGAGCTTTTGTACCTTCTGAACAATGAAAAACTGCATCTGAACACCGATAACGATGAATGTTATTTTGAGGCGGAGCTGTGGGGCACGCTGCTAAACGCCAAAAAGGATGCTACGATTGTCTTTTACAGCATTGATAGAGATAAGCTCGGAAACATTACTGACATTCAGTTTAACTTTGTGGCAAAAACGGAATTTGAGCGAGATTATCAGCTTCTGTAACAAGGAACTTTGTATACCCCCGTTTACCATTCCGATTTATCAAAATAGTAACCCCCCTGACACAGTTGATTTTATACGCTGCGTCAGGGGGTTATCACATTAAATTGTGGTTTTTTTATTCTTTTTTGGCAGTGGAAAGCAAAATACGGTCATTATTAAAGGTACGGCCAGCGCCTACGGTGAACTTTTGCAGCAAGTCCTCCACGGTCATTTTTGCCCGCTCTTCCCCAGAGGTATCAAAGACGATGTGACCCCGATCCATCATCAGGGTACGATTGCCCAGCTCAAGCGCCTGGTTCATGTTATGTGTGACCATAAGAGCGGTGATTTTCCGCTCGTTTACGATGCGTTTGGTCAAATCCAACACTTTGGCGGCAGTTCCGGGATCCAAAGCGGCGGTGTGCTCATCCAAAAGCAGCAGCTTGGGCGTGACGATGGTTGCCATCAGCAGAGTCAACGCCTGACGCTGACCGCCGGAAAGCAGTCCAACAGGGTTTTTCATGCGGTCTTCCAATCCCATATTCAGCATAGCCAGATGTTCTTTGAACATCTCCTTATTTTTATTGGAAACACGGGTAAAGAATCCGGTTTTGCCCGTGCTGGCACGGAGAAACGCCACAGCAAGATTTTCCTCAATGGTCATGTTGGGAGCCGTTCCCTTCATGGGATCCTGGAACAAATGACCCAGATAACGAGCACGCTGATAATCAGGAATATAGGTAATGTTCTCGCCGTCCAGCTCTACCGTTCCCTCATCCACAAAGAAGGAACCACAAATTGCGTTAAACATAGTGGACTTTCCGGCGCCGTTGGAGCCGATAATGGTGATAAAATCGCCGTCATTCACCGTCAGATTTAGGTGATCCAGTGCGGTCTTTTGATTGACCGTACCAGGATTGAAGGTTTTGGAAATATTGGTCAGTTTCAGCATACTTTGGCATCTCCTTTGGTCTTGTTCCAGTTCAAGAAGAACCAGACAGCAGCAGCAAGCGTCAGCACAGCAAGGAAGAGCAGCATGGCACGAGCCTCAGCAAACACAATGCCAAAGCCGACCAAAACAGCGGTAGCAAGGGCAAAGAGCACCAGCATCTGCTGATAGAAGTTTTTCCCCTGCATAGCTGCTTTCTTCTGCTGGAAATCAATCATTTTGGTGATTTGAGGAGAAGCAATAGCAACAGCAACGATCAGAGCGGAAACCAGCTTCAAGGCAGAGGCGGGAAGGTTAAAGCGCAGAGCGATGGCAACGATAACACGATAAAGACAGCTGCCCAGCACCACGCCGAAGGCACGGAGGGGAATGCTGCTGCGATGAGCCATGAGGGTTTCACCGATGATAAGGGAAGCCAGTGCAATTGTGACCATACCGGTTCCCATATTGATGTCACAGGATTTTTGGTACTCACCCAGAAGACAGCCACCCAAACCCGTGATAGCACCGGAAACACAGAGGCCGACCGTGGTCGTAAAGGCGGGGTTGATGGAAGAAGATTTCACCATATCGGGGTTATCGCCCGTGGCACGGATGGAGAGACCCAAACGGGTGTTCAGGAACCACAGCAAGAAAAGAACGATGACACCAGAGAAAAGCACACCAATCAGCAGCTTAGACCAATCCGCCAGCGGAGTATCAGCCAAAAAGCCCTTGAGCATGGTAAATACAGTGGTGGTGTCATTCAGGTTTAGGGTAGATTTGCCCATCACCTGAATATTGACGGTGTAAAGACCGGTATTGACGATGATACCCGCCAGCAAACTTTCAACGCCCAGCCTGGTCTGTAAAAAAGCGGTGATAAAACCAGAAACAGCACAGGCAGCCATGGCCGCAAAGAGAGCCAGGAACGGATGGCCAGCGATGGCAACAATGGAACCAACCGCACAGCCTAAGGTGAAGCAACCATCGGTGGAGAGGTCGCAGACATTCAGCATAGAGTAACTCAAGAAGAGGGACAAGGCCACTAGAGCATAGATCACGCCCAATTCCAATGCGCTCTGGATGATATTCCATGTGATAAACATGGGAGATTTCCTCCTTTTTTAAGGCAAGACCACAAAAAACAGTCTGCTTTCGGCGTTTGGCATAAACAAACCCTCCTTCGCTTTCGTAGCGTCCCACCAAGCAGGCAGGCCAAGGAGTCAGCACAGACTCGCAGTGCCGACTCTCTTGCCACCCCACTCAGGAGAGATGCCGCTAAAAACGGCAGAGGGATTTTCAAAAATTATTGGAAGTTCTCGGCGGTGGTCAGCTCAATCACCTGAGTGCACAGAGGCTCAAAAGCCGTTTTAATGTCATCCAGGTTGAAGCCAATCGCCTGGCAAGTATCGGTGTTGATGGAAGCGATACCGTTATCGAAGGTTTGCACGGGCATCTCGGCGGGAGAAACACCGTTCACCAGCAGGTCAACCACCATGTCACCGGTGACAACGCCCAGGTTTGCATAGTCCACGCCATAGCCGCAAAAGGCACCATTCAGAGCAAAGGAGTCAGCACCGCAGTAATGAGGAATGCCAGCCTCAGCCAGCTCTTCATAGATGGACAGCTCGGCGGTCATGATGGTGTTATCGGTGGGGGTGAAAACAGCCTCCACGCCGTCGGCAATCAGGCTCTCAGCGGCCAGCTTGACATCATCGGTGGTGGAGCCGGTCTTTTCCTCGTATTCAATGCTGTTGGCATCGCACCATGCCTTGGCTTCCTCGATGGCAGCGGTGGAAGAGTCCTGAGCGGTATCGTACAGCAGACCCAGCTTGGTCAGCTCGGGATTTGCGGTCTTTGCCAGATTCAGAACAGCGGTGGTATCCAGTGCGTCAGAAGTACCGGTGATATTGCCACCAGGAGCGTCCATAGAAGCCACCAGGCCAGCGCCCACAGGATCGGTAACAGCGGAAAAGACAACGGGAATCTGATTATCCTCGGTGGCAGCCTGCATGACAACGGCCACAGGAGTGGCAACAGCAATGATGCAGTCCATCTGATCGGCAATCATGTCAGCGCCGATCTGATTCAGAACGGTGGGGTCAGCCTGAGCGTTGGCATAATCCACCTCAAAGGTAACGCCCAGCTCTGCTCCCTTGGCAGCAAGCTCGCTCTGGATGTTGTCGCAAATCTGGTTCAGGGAAGCATCATCGACATAGTTGACCAAGCCGACTTTATAGGCTGCGCCGGAAGTGCTTTCATCCTTGGGAGTCTCTTCGACCTCCCCCTCGGAGGCAGAGCTGGACGCAGAAGCGGAACCAGCGGCGGAAGCGTCGCCGGAAGAGGCGGACTGCTCAGTTTTGCCGGAGCCACCGCAAGCCACCAGGCTCAGTGCCATTGCCAAGGCAAGGATCAGTGCAAGAATCTTTTTCATTTTGGTTTCCTCCTAAATCTAATTCATCTTAATTCCTCATGATTTGCAATGAGACAGAAAAGTTTTCTATTGCAGCGGAGCCAGAAGAGCTTTCCGGCGATTACAAATGTTCAGACAGAATTATAGATAACAACGGAAAGGGGCTGATCGCAAGAAAAAAAGCACCCCTCGTCCCACCTTCGGGACAAGAGCTGCTGCTCCTGCGGTACCACCCAAATTGACAGAATGACTGTCCGCTCGTTCCATACCCATCAGCATGGCATCTGGATAACGGGAGATGTCCCCGTCAGACACTACTGCGTGATTCTTTTGTGCACGGTTTGCGTCTGCCCTCGGAAGGCCATTCACCCGGCTTTCACACACCGATCTTTCAGCATCTGACCGGCTCTCTGGGAGCGTAGGACGGGTTACTCCTCTTCCTCAACGGTTTGTAAGGCGTATTATACGATGAATGGGCACGTTTGTCAACTGTTTTTCAACAGATTAAAGCGAAAGAGTCTATCGTTTTTTCTCTCTTCGATTCGAGGCGAGCCATACACCTCCCCAAGTGGGGAGGTGCGTAGCAAGCAGCAACGATTAACCGGCAATAAACGCCATGGCACGATTGATGAGCATATTCATGGTAATCTGTTCCTTTGCATCCTGGGGAAGCTGTTCTTTCAGCTGGGTCACGGGCATCTGATAGGCTCGTGCCATGCTTTCCAGCTCGGCTTCATACTCCTCGTCGGAGATGGTCATGCCCTCTGCCTCGGCAATGGCAGCCAGAACAGCGGCTCCCTTTGCACGATCCACGGCCTGGGGACGGAGCTGCTCCTTCATGATGTTGATGGTCATGCCGGACATTTGGCAGTACTGCTCCAAGGAAACGCCCTGCTGCGCCAGATTCTGCTCAAAATAACCCAGCAGCTCATCTGTGCAAGTATCCACAAAAGCATCAGCAACGGTGACTTGACTGGAAGCGATGATTTCTTGCAGGACGACTTTTTGAACCTGTGCGGTGTTCTGCTGGAGCTTCTGGCCATGGATGTTGGTGCGGATGACTTTTTTCAAATCTTCCACACTGGGAATGTGATAGGTCTTCTGCACAAACTCGTCGGTCAGCTCGCTTTTCCGCTCCTGCTTGACGGCGTGAACCTTACACTGGAACACAACCGGCTTTCCTGCCAGCTCTGCGGCGTGGTAGTTTGCGGGGAAAGTGACGTTGACGGCCACCTCATCCCCTGCCTGAGAACCAATCAGCTGCTCCTCAAAGCCGGGAATAAAGGAACCAGAGCCCAATTTCAGGGAATAGTTCTGAGAGGTTCCTCCCTCAAACTGCTCTTCCCCCAAGAAGCCGGCAAAATCAATGACAACAGTATCGCCATTCTGTGCGGGCGCATCTACGGTTTCCAAGGAGGTGTGTCTTTGGAGCTCGTGTGCGAGAACCTGCTCCACTTCCGCATCGGTGACGGTGGCATCCAGCTGAGGATGCTGAATGTTCTTATAATCACAGAGAGTGACCTCAAAAAGATTCTGATTCATAGAAAAACAATTCCTTTCGA
>JAKSQD010000076.1 GCA_024404315.1 Oscillospiraceae bacterium | reverse complement strand
GTCTTGAGGTCGCCGGAGGTGGTTTTTTCGGTGGAAATCAGATGGTCGGAGGGCTTGCCGCCGGAGGTGGAACGCAAACGGTCAGATGCTTTTCCACTTCCAGTGGTAGAAACCAGCTTTCTGGAAAGGGAGCGTCCCGAAGTGTGATAGATCGGAACAGCGTCACCGTCCTCCTTCAACGTATCCCGTTTGGTTTGCTGTTGTGGGTCAGGAGGAGGTTTATCATCCAGTTTGAGCGGTTTCGGTGAAGAATTTTCTTCGGTGAGTATCGGGCTGCTGAGAGGAACAGGCTTTTTCCTGCGTTTCCGGCGGCGTTTCCGCTTGCGTTTGGAAACGGGCTGTTCTACGGTCAGATGCTCCGAAAGATTGGTGGATTTACTCTCAATCGCCAGTCGGTCTGCTGAACTGGTCACATGAGTGTGATTTCCAGAGGAATGGACTTCCATAATTACAGATTGAGCTGTTCATCCAGCTTGGTGGTAAGAACCTGATACAATCCCGTATCTTTTGGAATGGGATTCACAAAGGGCAGAACCGCACCCTCGGCATAAAGCAGACCTCGCCCCGGCTCAGAGGATTTCATGTAGTGTGCCTGTTCAGGACTGATGCCCAAAAGCTGTGCCAGTGCATCCAATTCGTCATTGGAATTTTGGGACAGAGCAAGCAGGAAGGAACAGTTAGACAGCATCCTTCGGGCGTTGGTGGTGTTCAGCATGGTTTCCACATTCTGCGTGATGCCCGTGGGAACAGCACCGTATTTTCTGGCTCGTGACCACAGCTCAAAGAAGAAGTCAGAACAATACTCATTGCTGAACAAAAGCTGGATTTCGTCGATGTAGAAATAGGTTCTCCGCCGCTGGTTGCGGTTTTGGGTAATTCTGTTCCAAACTTGGTCAAGCACCACCATCATGCCCAGCGTTTTGAGGGAGCTTCCGAGGTCACGCACATCGTAGGCAACGAGCTGTGCCCCCGTGTCCACATTGGTGGAGTGAGAGAACGCCGACAGAGAGCCGTCGATGTAGGCTTCCAAAGCAAGTGCAATGTCCTGTGCCGCTGGTTCGGGGAAGGATTTCAGCATATCGTTGAAGTCCTTCAAGGTAGGGACGGGCTTTTTGCCGCCGCTGGCAAAGTAGGGACGGTAAACGAGGATACACGCTCGGTCAATCAGAGAAAGCTGCTGATTGGTCAGCTCCCCTTTGAGAAGCAGCGAACACAGCGACACCACAAAGCTGGACTTGAGAAGCAGAGGATCGTCCTCGCCGTTGTAGTCCAGAGAAATATCAAGGGGATTGATATGCTCTGCCGAGCCGGGGGAAATGTGGATGTAGCTGCCGCCGAGAGCCTGCACCAGTGCGGAATACTCCCGTTCAGGGTCAATGATGATAATATCCGCATCGGGGTATCGCAATCTGAGGTTGACCAGCTCTGTCTTTGCGGCGAAGGACTTACCCGAACCCGTCTTACCGAGAATCATACCGTTTGCCGCCAACAGATTGCAGCGGTCAAGGACAATCATGTTTCCCGAAATGGTGTTCAGACCATAGCAAACGCCCCCCGGCTGAAATAGTTCCTGATTGGCAAAGGGAATGAGGATGGACACCGAGGAGGTGGGCATGGTTCGCTCAAAGGGGATAAAATTCTTGCCAATGGGCAGGACACTGTTGATTCCTGCTTCCTGCTGGTAGTCCAGCGGCTTGAAGGTGACACCCTTTGCCTTTGCAACACGGCACAGCTCACGCACCTTATCGGAAAGCTCCTCTTTTGTGCTGCCATAGGTATACGCCAGCATCGTGACCTTGAACATATTTTGGTCACGGACACGCAGATCGTCCAAAAGGGCAATCGCCTCGTTGTAGCCATGCTTGAACTCGTATGACAGGGCAATCTCAGGGTCGTAGTTCTGAGAAATAGCCCTTTGGGATGCTCTAACCTGTTCCGACTCCATAAAGGAAATCTTGCTTTCCACCAGCTTCACCGCCGTGGCGTGATCAATGATACGGATATGGAGGGTCAGCACCATTTCCATAGATAAGCTGGACAGGCTGTGAATCAGCTCGTCAGAAAGATTCTGCTCATAGCTCTGAGCGAAAAGCACCTGTCCGTAGCGGCTCCCAAACTCAAAGGAGCTTTTTTCCTTGAATGTGAACGAGGATGGTGCAATAGCGTCCTTTGTGGTCAATCCTGAGTACAAAAGCTCAGAGTAGTCGAACATCAGGCGTTCATCGGGATTGAGCATATCGTGCATCAATTCCAGACGCTCCCGCCCGCTGAGAGAGTGGGTCTGACTGCCGAGAGCCTGCCACCGACTTCTCAGTGCGGATTCCATCTGAGTGAGGGAACGACGGGCATCATCCAGAGTGCCATCAGCGGAAATGGTGATGTATTTCTGCCGAATCAGCTCAGACCGCCCTCCATCCACTCTGTCCGTGATGATTTGGTTGACCTCACGGCGGTAATCATCCAGACCATCCTCCTGCATGGAATAGAAAAGCTGCTGCTCGATCTTCTCCATATCAATCTTGCGGGTCTGGACGGTCATTTGGAGGGACATATCGGTGTCAATGCTGTTCAGACACTCGGCGTAGCGGTCAAAAATGCCAGCCCTCATGTTGTCGGAAAGGTCGGTGTAGTTCACATCATCAAAGGCAATCGTCTTGCTGTAAGACTGATTGGGGATAATCTCACACAGACCATCCTCCAACATCCTGTGATAACCGATGGTGTCACGGACGCTCTTAGGAACGCCGCTTTTTCGCTTGCCGGAGTTCTTTGCGGGCTTGCCGGATGTGCCTTTTTGCCGCTTTCCTTGCTTTGCGGTTTGCTTTTCGTGTGCTAACGTAATAGTCTCCGGCTTCGGCTCGGTCAGATTTCCGACTTTTGCGGTGTGTTCCAGAAACAAGGGTTTTCTCCTCCTTCGTTTGATAGATTTTGGGACTTGCGGACTGGATATGACGCAGCCGCATCCCAATGTATTTTTCCATCGGCATCCCCTCCGGCTTGATAAAACCTACCGCACCGGGGATTGCCGCTGAAACCATGATGAGATAACTGCTGTCCACCGCACTCCATCCGAAAATGCGGTGGGTCACAGCGTAAATACCCAAACCCAGTCCGATTGCTGCACCGCCGCAAAGAAGCTGACGGGCAGTAAAGGGACCGATGATTTTGGATTCGTACTCATCAATTTCCTTGGGGATATGAGTAGCGAGAGCCATGCTTACTCACTACCCTTTTCGGGGGACGCAGGCTGTTCCGGCTCCTCCGCTTCATCCAGACGCTTGCAGATCTCCGCAGTCGTGCCGTTGTCATAGTGGGCGGTGACAGTGACCTCCCGAACCTGTTCCACGCAGACACAGCCAGCGGCACACGCCGGAGAAAGCAGCACCAGCTCAGGATAGCGACAGTGGATGTGCCGGACGAGGCTGTTGGTGTCCAGACGGACGGAATAGCCGACGATGTGGTTCGACAGGGGGAATTCCCACAGCACACGCAGGAAGCCGTCACTCTGCATGGTAGCCATAGCGGGAGGAATGACATCCTTGACGGTGATGCTGCCACGTTTGGAGATATGGTCTGCCAGAGTGGAAAGCACCGCCGCACCGCCAGCCATTGCCAGTCCGCACTTCATCATCTTCGATACGTTCATGTAGATACTCCTTTATAATAGGTATAGTTAGCCGCCGCCCACGAGGGCTTTAGCCATTGCCCCGCTGGTGGTCAGTGCTGCCGCCAGAGCGAAGGACATTAACAGGGTGTTAAACGCCAGACCCACGAGGGAGTCCGCAGTTGTCATGAATGTTGCCATAAAATACGGGAACATTCGCAGAGTGAGGGCAATCACGGCACTTTGTAAGCACACACCCGTGAATCCCTTGAGAAATCCAATGCCAATCTGACAGGTATGGGAATCAGGGAGCATGGAAATGGGAATCGGTGCAAAGGCAAGGTAGATGTAGAGCTGCACGAATCGGGACATCACGATGATCGCAACCGACACCACCGCCGCATACGCACCAATGAGAGCCAGAAGCAGCACAATCAGTGAGCCAATCTGAGCCAGAACACCGCCCGTCAGACCGTTGACCATATTCTTCAATTCCTCTGTGCTGAAAAAGGAAGCAATGGAGGAAGCGGTCAGGTGGGATTCAATGCCGGAGGTGATGCTGATACAGGTGGAAAAAATAGCGGAAAGCAGCGTAGAAGCGTTATCAATCGCCCATTTCACCACGCCGTATTTCAGAACGGAGCGGAGAACCGAGGTTGCGGGAGCCATGCTGTTGCCACCCTGTTGGGAAATCTGCATGGATACTTGATAGAGATCAAGCAGTAACAGAATGGCAAGCAGCGTGTAGGCGACGGGCTTTGCCACATCATCCGAAACCGCCCGCATTGCCGTATTCACCGCCCCGAATTTAGAAAAAGATGCCGTGAGAAAGCCGCCAGTGAAATTGCCCATGATGCTGAAAGCGTAATCAATGGCTTCCAGCATGATAAGAAATGCAGCTTTCATAGGTGTCGATTAGGTGATGATACCGTTGAACAGGGCAGCGGCGGCAATGATAACCGCACCGCCAACCGCAGTCCAGATGCCGTTGGTCATGCCTGCACCGTTGTGGTCTTTCAGGTTAGAGCCGAGAATGACAGCACCCCAGACCACAATCAGACCGCCTGCAATGGTGACGTAGGTGGTCAGAGTGTCAATGACGGTCTTAAAGGTAGCGTCAACGGCTCCCATGACGGCGAGAAAAGCGGGATTGGATGCAAGAAACGCCGCTCTTGCAACGAGACTTGAGAAAATCGAAAGCAAATTGTATTCCTCCTTGTTTCAGCTCGTTCACGAACTGATGGAAATTGGTTTTAAGGTTTGCGAGAGCTTCCTTGCGATGCTCTCTGTTGATTTGATGCTGGAGCTTTTTCTGATCGCTGCCGGAGAGGTGTTCCAAAAGCTGTTCCAGAGTGAAGCTGCCAAAATCTCCTGCGTCCTCCGGCTGTTCCTCCATGTTTTCCTCGTTGGGATTGGAAACCGCCGTGTTTTCCCGTACCTCATTCAGATATGCGTTGAGGTCAAAGGGCTTATGAGTAACAGACGCAAGAGCGGGATAATTGGGATGTTTGGTGGTGTCGAACTTATCGTCCTGAAAGGGTTTTTCACCCGTCATGAGGACGAGAGCCTTAGACATAGGCAGTTTGCCCACCTCTGCGGGGTCCATCAGGTCACGCCCTAAGCTCTGATCCTGCATGGAGTAGCTGCCTTGACTGCCACGGGATTCCGAATTGTTTCGTCCAACGATAGTCTGTTTGCCCATCGTTTCGGAAATCATCTTCGTTGTATCCTGCGACTTGCCGCCGAGGAATACCAGTGAATCACAGCAGTCCAGAATGGTGTTGGCATCATCCTTATACACAGATTTGAGCTGGGCGATGGACTGTAACATGATGCTGGCTGAGATACCACGGGAACGGATGGTAGAAATCAGAATCTCAAAGTTTGAAATCTTGCCAATGCAGTTTACAAACTCGTCTAACAGACAGCGAACAGGGATAGGCAACACACCGCCGCAATCATCGTCAGCGTGGGTGCAAAGCAGATTGAACATCTGAGACAGCAGCGTTGCCACGATGAAGTTGAAGCTGTTGTCCGTGTCGGAAACGATGATGAACAGTGCCGTGGGTCTGTCACCGATCTTGTCCAGCTCCATTTCGTCAGAGGAGGTGAGGGTAGCCACATCCTCCATGTTGAACATATGAAGTCTTGCTTCACAGCTCACGAGAATGGATTTTGCGGTCTTTCCGGCACTGAGCTTATAGCCCTTATACATCTTCACGGCGAAGTTGTTTTCGCCCTTTTTCTTCGCCAGCACATCAAACATCATGTCCACGGGATTCTGGAAATTATCATCATCCTCACGGACTTCGCTGGCATGAAGCATATCCATGATATGGGCAAAGGTTCGGTCAGAGGGCTTGACCGCATGGAACAGGTAGCCAATGAGGGCAATCAGAAGCATTTTTTCGGCGTTCTGAAAGAAAGGGTCATTGGCTTTTTCGCCTTTTCCAGTGGTGTTCTCCGTGATAACGGTGACGACCTTGGTTATATCCAGCTCTTTTCTGATGTAAGACAGCGGATTGAAGTGCATAGACTTCTCAAAGTTGACCGTATTGATAACTTTTACAACGTAATTGTTATCAACGAGGAGCTGACCAACTTCGGGCAGCATGGTTCCCTTCGGGTCAGTGATAACCAGAGAGGAGTGCATCTGTAAAATGTTGGGTATGGTGTAGCGGAACGATTTACCCGTGCCGGAGCCACCAATCACGGCAACATTGTTGTTTTTCCGATAGTCGAAGGGCAGGAGATTGGGATACAGGGTCAGCTTAACGTGCTGAGAAAGTATCGTATCGGGATCGCCGCCAATCAGCTTATCGGGAGCGTTGGCAAGATACAGCCGTTCCTCTTCGGGAGTGGCATACTTTGCCGCATCTTTTTCCGTTCCCCACGATGCTGAACCGTGTTCCTCACCCATGCGGCGGGTGGAGGGGGAATATGCGAGGTAGTAAAAGGTCAGACCCGATACTGCCCAGCAAATCCATGTGCCTATCAGACATCTGAGGTGGAACGAGAAAAAGAAAGGGTGTTCGTGGATAGCATGAAAGACGCTTCCACACGCCAGAACATAAGCGATCATGCCCGGTTTGCCTGTGAGCATGGCTTCATAAATCAGGCGATTGAAGAAATAGCCAGAGAATAGGGCGAGAAAAATACAGAAATATGCGAGAGTGCGAACCGAAACGTAAGGGACAGCGTTAGCTTGCTTCATAGGGTCTGCTCACGTTTACGGTCTGGCGTAGGGCGTTGCTGTCCGGCATATTTTTCGTTATGCTCCTTCGACAGCTTCACACCCTCACTCATCAAATCCTCAAAGGATGCAAATTCAGGCTCGGATTCTGCTTTCTGCTCTTTCTGTTCGGTTTTTTCTGGCTGAGAGGGTGCAGCTTGCTCTGCGGCTTTTGCATCCTCTGGTTTGGGATTGTCCGGCGTTGGAACTTCATCACCCTCACGGACGATTTTGGAGTGGTCAGAAAATGCGGCGGCGTTCTCTACGATGCCAATCACATTTTGTTTGACCTGTGCGAAATACTCCCTCGCATCGTTGATGAACAGATTAAGGACACCGGGGTGAGATTGCACCCGATACCGTCTTGCGTTGGGGTCAAGGTCAGGTGCTTCCTGCTCTGCCCACTGTCTGTTCTGAACAGAAAAACGAAAATCCTTAATGTTCTGTACCACGGTAGCAGCGAGAACGAATCCCACACGCTCTATGCCGAAGCGGTCAACCACATCATGGCTGATAGCTTTGGGGAGGTGCATCCCGTCAAAGTGTTCGCTGATAACCTTTTCAATGGCATCCCGACAGGCGATGTTCTCCATCATGGAGCTGCGGTAGGCTTCCACCTCTCCATGCTCTTTGGCATAGCTTGCGGACTGACGGTAGAGCGGGACACGCTGCTGCTCCTCCTGCTTTTCCTCCTCTTGGGGCGGCTGTTCCTCCTGCTCCTGCTGGGGAGGGGATTCTTCCTCCTGTTCGGGAGGCTTTTGTTCGGGAGGGGGCTGCTCAGGCGGTTTCTCCTCTGCTTCCTGTTGAGGAGGGGGAGGTTCGGATTCAGAGGTTTCCTGTTCGGGAGGTTTCTGCTCCTGTACCTCGGATTGCTCCTGCTGTTCGGGCTGAGAGGTGTCCTGTTCAGGCGGCTGCTCCTGTTCGGGGGTGGGATTCTCCTGTGTGGGAGCGTCCTTGTTCCCATGTTCCTGTTCCTCCTTTTGGGGCTGTTCCTGCTCCTTAGAGTGCTTTTTCAGAGCATCATCAATGGCTGCTTTGATGATTTCCGTGCTGGGAGCGTAGAAAAACAGGCGGATTCCGTCATTTTCACGCTTCACGGCAAAGGTCACACCAGCTTCCTTTAAGTCATTGATGATTGCCTGTGCATCCTTGTCCGGCAGCGAAACCGAGGTCATAGCAATGCCGTTTTTGGATGCCGTCTTGTTGAGCTGTTTCAAAGAAACCTGTCCAGAGTTCATCTGTTCCCGAATCAGCTTCAAAACGGCAAGCAGCACTTCCTTGGATAGCTTGGTTATGGTGGTGGCAACGTGGATGGAGGATTCCAACGTCCTCACCGCACTTGCACCAATGTCAGGCACTTATATCACTTCCTTCTGCACCGCTCTTTTGTGAGGACGGTGCGTTTGATGTTGAGTTTCCGGCTGGGGAATGGTACGGGTCAGAACCTCGTTCCAGTCCTTTCCACGGTCGGGAGGGGGCAAGCCACTCCGCAATGACTTCACCTGTTCTTTTAAGGTGGGGTCTGCTCGAATCTGCTGGGCAACACGCAGCATCCCTTTATTTCCCGCTTCATCGTTATCAAAACAGACCATCACGTTTTGGATGTTGGGGTGCTGCTTCAAAAAATGAATGACGGGAATGTGTGCTGTCCCAGAACAGGATAGACAGGGCAAGTCATACCACGGCACCGACGGGCAGATGTTGAACTTGCGGTTCAGCGTGGCGAAGCTGAGAGCGTCAATCGGGGCTTCAAAGATTGCAACGGTGGAAACGGTGTTGAGGTCGCAGCCCATCGGCTGGTAGACAAAATTACAGCGTTTGTCGCTGCTCTCCACATCCATCCGAAAGGTGCTGTTGGGGTAGGTTCCACGGAGGGACGCAAACTTGGGTGTTCCCGAAGCATCCATGCCCACAAATACAGCGTTGTGATAGTCGCTGCTTTCGTAGATCGTCCCTTGCCGGATACACTCTCGTATCAGATTTTGGTCAATACCACGCTTCCGAAGATAGGCTTCCACCCGTTTGGTGGTTTCCGATCTCGGCGGCAGCATAAAGGGCTTACGCTCCTTTTCGTAATTGGCATTTCTGAGGGCGGTTTCGTAGGTCTGAACAGGAATATTCATGGATTCGATAACCTTTTGAACCGCTGTGGGAAAGGTGTCACCCTCGACCTTCATCAGATAGTCCAATGCGGTGTATCCGCCGACCTGTCCCGCAAACCAATTCCATTTGCCGTTGCTGATGGATAAGCTGCCATGCTCCACCGTTCGCCACTCATGGGGCGAGTGCTTCACAAGGCTGCTGGGCGAGGTCGCCATGAGATAGGTCAGGAGGTCAACCTGACGCACTTCTGCAAGCTGTTCAGGCGTGTAATGGGGGTTTTTAGGCAATTTCTCACCTCCTTTCAGCGAAAAATAAAAAGCCCAGCAATCCGAAAGCACCTGATACGCCCGTGATAGGGTGATAGGTGTTTTGGACTGCTGGACTGTTGCCTGTTGCGTCGCAAAGGCTGACCGTGGAACGATGCCCGTGGTGTCAGCTGTTATGAAGTTTTAAGAGATACAAGAAGCTGATGCTTTTGCCCGTCTGAGAGCTTGGATATGTCCACGCTCTGAATCGTGGCAATCTGTTCCGCTCCCTCCTTTGAGATGGAGAGATGGAAAGCCGCCTTGCACCACTTGCATTTGACGGGGATGAAATTACCCGTAGTCTGAGGGCTGACCTGAAGATGGAGAAAATCGCCCCTTGTGTGCCACATCCGCAGCGGACAGGTGATTTTTCCCTGTTGGTTCACGGTGATACGCTTACCAATCAAGGACTTCTCAAAGGTCAGCATACGCTCGGTATCCGAAATCATTAAGTTTCCTCCGTTTCGGGATGCAGGATTACTATATCCCAAAGGTGGAAGAAATGTCAATGAATTAGCGGAGATTTGTTTGTAAAGATGCTGTGAACAACTTTGACTGCATAACTTTTTGACTGCATTTAATCGTCCGCAAGGTTTATGATGGTTTTGCCCTTCTTCTCCGCCATCTCCACAAACTTTGCTGCCCCGCCGTGCCAGTGGCGGATATAACAGATTACCGTGTCGGAATTGCGTACCATCCATTTGTTTCTCCATGAAATAGCAAACCTTTTGGGCGTTTTCTCAATCCCCTCTGGATATAGGGTAAATTCAAAAGGTATATCCGGCATGGGGGCTTGATCTGGATGATAGGCAAGCACAACACAGAAATTAGGCTTTTCGCCCTCCTGCATCAAATCCTTGAATACGGATAAAACTAAAGCATCAAACCTACCTTGATTGCCTACATAAAACTCGGTGTTGGGGGCTTTTTCGTATAATTCAAGAATCCTCTGACGAATCAGCGGTTTTGCGGAATCTGGACAGTCATGATGACCGAAAAAACACACTGTCTTTTTTACATTAGTTTGAACTTCCATTGAAAATACCACCTCATCATATCTCATTAAGTGCGAATTATTATAGCATGGTTTCCCATTTATGGGAAATACTGATTGCATACTCTGGTAAGATTTTAGTAGTTATTATGGAATGAGATGTGATGCTATGAACTATTCTTCGATGATTGCTTATAGAATTGAACAGCTTTGCAATGAACGGGGTATTACGCTTCATAAGCTGGCAACTATGAGCGGAGTGCCAAGCTCCACACTGGATAATCTTGTGAAGGGCAATGTGAAAACACCGACACTGTTGGTCATACATCGTCTTTCCAACGGATTGGGTATGACACCCATTGAGTTTTTGAATTTTCCTGCGTTTCTCAACTACTCCTTCGAGGATGAAGAAGAATAATCCAGACCGCTCTATCTGTAGGCAGTCTGGATTTTATATTTTACTTGCCACAATCTTATTTTTAACTATAAAGTGATGTCACCTACCTGTCAAGTGAGTGTATAAAAATCTGCTGAAATACCATACCATAAAATCATCAAATAT